>JBDTEB010000443.1:0-6547 GCA_039922795.1 Chitinophagaceae bacterium | reverse complement strand
ATTCTGGCCCTCTCCCTTCAGCCTGATGCGGAGATAGTGGGTGGCTTTTGATTCGTTCCGGTAAATAAACGCGGGTGAATTGATATTATTTACCACCAGGTCGAGATCACCATCATTATCCAGGTCAGCGTAGGCGGCACCGTTACTATTGGAAGATGTTTTGATGCCCCACTCTGCGCTCATTTTTGAAAAAATCAGGTTCTTATCATTCTTGAAAAGATAGCTTTTCATGTCGGAGGAAGGGATCTTTCCCACGAGGTCGAGAATATTCTGCCTGCGAACATTGCCCCGGTTATCCTGTAAATAATCACCCATATATTTCATGAAATCCATGTTGGTGAAATCACGCAGAAATCCGTTGCTCACAAAGAGATCCTTCCATCCGTCGTTGTCAAAATCTGCCAGTAAGGGAGACCAGCTCCAGTCTGTATTTGAAATACCTGACAATTGCCCGATCTCGCTGAAACTGCCGTCGCCGTTATTAAGCTGCAGCATATTTCTCATGTATTGATAATAGAAGCCCGATTTAAGGTTAAGGTCGAATTTTTCATAATTATCGGGTGCAAAGAGTAATTTTTGCCGGTGATTGCTTTCAGGGAGCATATCCAGCGTGATCACGTCGGGAAGGCCGTCGTTATTGATGTCTGCCACATCATTTCCCATCGAAAAATGAGTGAAGTGGCCCATCATCTGCTGGATGCGATCAGTAAAAGTTCCATCGTGATTATTGATATAGATATAATCCGGGATTGAGTAATCATTCGACACATAGATATCGGGCCATCCGTCATTATTGAAATCCGAAACCCCTGCTCCAAGACAGTAAGTTAGCGCAGAACTGCTGATCTTCGCTTCGCGGGTTACGTCGTGAAATTTCATCTTGTCGTTGCGATAAAGTTTCACTCCCTGCATCGGGCTGCCAACAGCCAGCACCGATTTTGTTCTCACTTCATCCAGCACCGGCAATGATTGCGGGTTGTGATTCAGCAGGAACATATCGAGATCACCGTCGCGATCATAATCAAGAAAAATCGCCTGTGTGCTGTATGCAGAATCTGCAAGGCCATACGCGGCTGCCTGTTCCGTAAACCTGGGTTGGCCCTGCCTGTCATTACCCTCATTAATAAAAAGCTGGTTGGTTCTTTTTGTACCGGGCACTTCGCCAGAGTAACACAGATACAGATCCTGCCTTCCGTCACCGTTGATATCAACCATATTTACCCCGGTTTTCCATGGCCCTGCACGACCCGCGGCACCGCACTTTTCGGTGATATCTTCAAATTTCATCGATCCCTTGTTCAGGTAAATCTTATTGGAAGCCATGTTGGCGGTAAAATAAAGATCATCCAACCCGTCACCATTAAGATCTCCGGCAGCCACTCCACCGCCATTGTAGAAATATTCATACATCAGCACATTGGTGTTCAATCCTTCAGTAAGGCGGTTTACAAAACCGACCCCTGAACTATCGGGAGAAATCAGGGAAAACAGCGGTGGCTTTTCCGGGCTCGCCTGCGTATTTTTTTTGCTGGCCGTTTGGCAACCGGCAACCAATGCAAACAGGAAAATCAGAATAAATAAATTTCGGAGCAGATGATTTACTGACAATATAACGGGCATGTTAAATAAAAAAAGATCTATGCCTGGTAAACCGGCATAGATCTCAATGTAAACGTCTTCATCGAATTAGTATCCAGGATTCTGTACCAGCTTTGGATTTTTATTTACCTCATCCCTGGAGATTGGGCGATAGTACATTTTATCATCCCATTTACGGTTCTCCAAACTGTTGTCTTCCACAGGCGTGTAGGTATAATTATATCTCGAATCATCCTTACGGTAAGGGCTAGGTGCAGTTGCACCTGGTTTCAGCATCGCAGAAACCGACATGTACACCAGCTTGCGTCCAAGCGTTGTAGGGGCTATCATCCAGCGACGTGCGTCATGGTAACGATGCTCTTCATAGGCAAGTTCTATCCTGCGTTCGTTGCGGTATCGTGTACGAAGTGCAGCGCCCGTCTCACTAATGGCTGGCATTCCTGCCCGGAACCTGATTTTGTTGAGCCAGATTTTTGCCTCGGTATCTTCCCCCAGTTCAATGCAGGCTTCTACATAATTTAATACCGCTTCGGTGTATCGTATAAAGGGCCACGGCACGAATTGTCTCGTGGTATTGTCCACAATATTTGGATCGGGATCAACGAACTTTCTTCCGTAATAACCCGTCCAGCTTCCGTTCCAGTTTTCAATGGTGCTTTGCCTTGTATCCAACCCCGCAAGCATGGAAGCACCAACCTGGTACTGCCCCACCTGGATCTGATTTGCAGGATCTACATTACCGGAGATCTTGTCTCTTGGTTTCCAGGTGGCCCCGTCAAAGAGAATAGTTGCATAAAAGCGGGGATCGCGATTAACGAAAGGAGCAGCTTTCTGAACAGGGTTGTTCCAGCTGAACGGAATCGATTTTGGAGCGTCAACCACACTGCTATCCATGTATTCATAATCGTCAACGATCAGTTGCATGGGTGAGTTTCCGGCCCAGCAATGATAACCATTCGGACCGTTGTACAAGCCCTGTTGCTGAGCGCCTTCGGGCTGGTTGGGCACAAAGTAACGCGCAAAGATCAATTCAGATTCCGCAGCCGCGTCGGCCTCGGGCGCCTTGCTTTTGCCGCCCATGGCGATCGACAGGTAATTGTTTCTGCCCGCGGTACTGTTTTCAGGTGCCGTGAGGGTCAGTTTGTATCCTGAACTGGCATCCATTACCAATTTCGCTGCGGCCTTCGCTTTCTGCCAGCGTTCTGCGCGCGTTCCGGTAACGTAGCCCAGTAGTTCGGGTTTGGCAAAAGCGGCAAGCACCGTAGAATTAGCTTTCAGCGTGGGCACATCATGGAGATCGCTTGCAGCATAGAGTAATACTCTTGATTCCAGTGCGAGAGCCGCAAGCCGGTTGGCCCTTCCTTTACCCATGGCTGTTCCGTTCAACAGGATTGCTGCGCTGTCACATTCTTTCAAGATAAAACTGACATTTTCATCAAATGTATTCCTGGCCACAGAATAGTCTTCGTTGAGGCCATAGGTTTTTGAAATGATGGGTACTGAACCATAAAAACGCAACAGTTGATGATAGTAGTAAGCACGAAGGAAATGTGATTCCCCTCTCAACCTTTTATTGAGTGCGGCATCGGGGAAAGTTGCCGTAGCAAGTTTTTCCAGTGCCAGGTTTGCATTCCGGATGATCCTGAACATTCCATTCCATTCGAAGGGTCCGTTAAGCCATCCCTGGCTCGTAGGATTCAGCGTGCCTTCATTTAAGATATTGAACCCGCGACCGGCATGTGTGAATACGGCTTCATCTGAAGCAGATGCCAATTGTTCCTCATTAAATCCGCCTTGTCCGAGCCCGGTGTATATATTATTTATAAATGCTTCTGCCAATGGGCCGTCACTCCATACAAGGGATGACTCAATTTCTCCCAATGGCCTTGTATTCAGGAAATCTCTTTTGCAGGATGCCAGCAAGATGCCTGAAATAATGATGATCGATAGTGTTCGCAGCATATTTTTCATTTTCTTACTATTAAAAAGTTACTCTTACACCAGCATTTATAATGCGGGCTTGTGGATAATATTGTCCGCTACTGCTTGTTGACTCCGGATCCCAGATCTTCATCTTATCCCAGGTGATCAGGTTAAGGCCATTCACATAAAGCCTGAGGGTATTGATACCGGCTTTTCTACCGATTGCCGGAGGCAGATAGAACCCGAGCTCGACATTTTTTAACCGTACGTAGTTGCTGCTTCTGAGGAAGTAGGTATTGTTGCCAAAGCCTCCGCCGGTATAATATGTTCCACCCCGGTTTGCGAGCCTTGGATCTTTATCACTGGGGTTATTTACACTCCAGCGATTATCGTAGCTGTATTGAAGATAGTTTCCAATATCACCGGATTCTGTTCCAATGAAAAGCAAGCCACCGGTAGCACCCTGAAAAAGGATGGAGAGATCAAAAGCCCTGTACTGGAGGTTCAAACTTGCGCCGCCGGTAAACCAGGGGTCACGGGATTTATCGAGGCGTACCAGGTCGTCTCCATTTATTTTTCCATTTCCATCAATGTCTTTGAATTTCATATCGCCGGGTAACAATTTTCCCGTTGCTGCGCTATAATTGATTGTATTCTTTGCAATGTCTGCAGCATCAACAAATATTCCGTCAAACTGATAGGCAAGGTAGGTGCCGATTGAATGTCCGGTAGATTGCTGCCAGACTGGTACTCCGGGGGCCTCATCCCAGTATTCGATCTTGTTCCGGGCATAGCCTCCATTGATTCCTGCGTTCCATTTGAGTTCTCCGATATTTCCGCTATAACCAAATTTGAATTCCCATCCTTTATTCACCACTTTACCCAGGTTTACCGGTGGCAACAACTGATCGATACCACTGCTTGCCGGCGTTGAACCCTGTTTCTGAATGGAAATCTGACTGCGTTTGTTTGAGAAGACATCAAGCTCGAAGCTTAAGCGACCATTGAACATTGATCCTTCAAGACCTACGTTTGCGTTGTTGGCAACCTCCCAGGTAAAATCAGCATTGGGAACCCCTCTTTCCAGGAGTGTTTTCTGCACCTTCTGATCTAAAACGTATGTGCCAAACCGATAGGTTGCCAGGTAAGCATACTCCTGCAGTACCCCGTTATAAAATACCTGGTCGTTACCCATTTGGCCATAGGATGCGCGAAGTTTGAGGTTGGTAACCGCTTTCACGTGATTCTTGAAAAAGTTTTCATCGCTGATATTCCAACCGGCAAGAACGCCCGGGAAAAAGCCAAACCGGCCCGCGAGAGGAAACATATAGGAACCGTCGTACCTCCAGAGAAATTCTGCCAGGTATTTTTCTTTGTAATTATAGGCCACCCTGCCGAAATAACTCAGACGGGCTCTTTCAAAGCCGCCGCCACCCGTGTTTTGCTCATCGGCACCACCAGCGAAGAGCTGATCAACAGAAGGTGAGATGAAATAGCGCCTGTATGCGTTGAAATTATCACCCGCGATGGTTTCACGGGTTACCCCGGCGAGCAGGTTAAGCGTATGATCACCAAATTTCGTATCGTAGTTAAGTAAGCCGGTGAGGTTTATGTTCAGCTGGGTTTCATCACGCTGGGTGAGACGGGGATCGGTAAATGTAGATCTCACACTGCGGGTAAGCAAGGGCGTTATACCATCAGCCTGGTAGCTTGTTTTATTCCAGAAGTACAGGTACCAGGGAGTTTCCCATCTTTTTCCACGCAGAATATATTTATCTGCGGCAGCGATGCCGGTAAGTTTCAGTCCCTTGATCCAGGGATTGGTAATTTCTATTTTTCCGTTGAGCTGAAAATAATCACGTTTATCGCGATCGTATCCTGTAGCGTTGGTTGTGATGACGATCGGGTTTTCACCGTTTTCAATATCAGGACCGGGCAGACCATTGGGCCAGACTTCCTGCTCGGTAGGCTTGCCACGGAGCAGCATCCTGAAGATAGAATTGGCTCCACTCGTGGGAAAAAAACGATATTCTTCGCGGGCAGTCAACCCTAAACTGGTATTTATATACTGATTAATTTTTGCATCCAGGTTAAATCTGAGATCGTATTGTTTATAACCTGTTGCCGAATTTTTGTAGTAGGCATCCTGGTTGGAGTAACCCATTGATGCGAGATATTTCACGCTTTCAGATCCTCCGCTGAGTTGCAGGTTATGCCTCGATTGGGGCGACCAGTTTTTCAAAGTTGTCTTAAACCAGTTTGTGTTAGGATGGCCCCAGGGATCTGACCCGTCCTTATATTTTACGATATCTGCAGGCTTGTAAGGCGCGTTAACCGTTGTTCCGTTATCAGTGCGTTTATAGCTGCCCGTTGATACAAAAGAGGCCCAGGCATCTTTCCACTGATCCGCAGGAACACCTTTAAACAACGAGAGCTCGTTATTCAATTCCGCATACTCGGCAGCATCGGCCATTTTTGGAATCCTGGTAGGTTGTGAATAACCCTGGTTGAAATCGTATAAAATCTGAGGCTTCCCCGATTTCCCATGTTTGGTAGTTATGAGAATCACCCCATTCGCAGCCCTTGCGCCATAAATAGCTGCCGACGCGTCTTTCAGCACAGACATATTTTCGATATCGGCAGGGTTAATCCGGTCCAGGCCCCCTGCCCTGTCAGGAATTCCATCGATTACGATCAAAGCGTTATTGTTTCCGAGGGTGTTTGTGCCGCGGATCCTAATTCTGGATCCATCATACCCTGGCTCGCCCGTACTTTGAACGGCGGTAACACCAGGCAATCTTCCCACCAGTGAATTGGATAAATTGACTGCTGGAGATTTGGCGAGTTCAGATCCTTTTACAGTGGCAACGGCGCCGGTTACCGTAACTTTTTTCTGCGTTCCGTAGCCCACGACCACCACGGCATCGAGCTGGGAATTACCGGCAACGAGGTTCACGTTAACGGAAGATCTCCCATTAAGGGGAATATCCTGGCTCTCAAAGCCCACAAATGAAATTTGCAACAC
>JBDTEB010000442.1:0-6263 GCA_039922795.1 Chitinophagaceae bacterium | reverse complement strand
GGCGGACGCAAGGCCCGCCCCTACTTGAGGTGGATGCGGCGGTTGCGGGATGCTTGCTCTTTCTGGCGGAAAGGCGGACGCAAGGCCCGCCCCTACATGATAGAGGGCGATTCGGCGGTTGCGATTGCGGGGTGGTTGCGGTTTTTGGCGGAAGGGCGGACGCAAGGCCCGCCCCTACATGAGGATGCGGCGGTTCTGAAATTGCCGATCGCCCCCCGCATTTCCATTTACGCAAAAAAGAATTTACCTTTACGTTCTCCTATCGATTGAAATTCCGCACGGCTTTTATTCCGGTGAGCAAATCCAGTTTTTTTTCTTTTTCTGTACCATTTTAAAAACATGGCCGTGACAGTTTTGTTCAGGCATCTGCCAGATCATCGATTGTTTTGCGCTTCAAGATATACCGTAGATGATCTATTTCACCTCCAGCTGGGATGATGGGGCCGTAACCGACCTGAAACTGGCGGAACTGCTTGTAAAACACAATCAACAGGCAACGTTTTATATTCCGCTCGCTAACTTGGAAAACCGCAAGGTCATCAGGCCCGACCAGATGCTCGATCTTTCCGATCAGTTCGAGATCGGAGCACACACCATGAACCATAAATACCTCACGACGATTCCCGATAAGGAAGCGATTTACGAGATCACGGAATCAAAAAAAGCACTCGAGGAGATCATCTCCGGGCCGGTGGAAGGATTTTGTTTTCCGGGTGGAAAATATCGCAAGCGTCATATTCAATTCGTGAAAGATGCCGGATTTAAATATGCCAGAACCGTAAACCAGTTTAAATACCGGCAGCTAGATACCCTGATGAACACTACCCTCCAGGCATATAATCATTCAGCATTCACTCATCTTAAACACCTGCTGAAACGCGGATATTTTACCGAAATATTTCAAAACTTCCGCTATATTACCCGTCAACGACATTGGGATAAATTGCTCTTGAATATCATCCACGATAAGATGAATGACAGATCGGGCAGGGATTATTTTATTCATTTGTGGGGACATTCCTGGGAGGTAGAAGAGCACGACACCTGGGATCAGCTGGACCATTTTTTTGAAGGGCTGTCCAGCCTGGGCATCAAGTCCATAGCTAATAATGAAATGATAAACCTGACCTCTGTGCTGAACACCATTTCCTCGCCGAACGACATTTCCTCGCCGAACACCATTTCCTCGCCGAACACCATTTCGTCGCCGAACGCCATTTCTTCGCCGAACACCATTTCCTCGCCGAACAACATTTCTTCGCCGAACGACATTTCTTCGCCGAACGATACCTCGCCGCGGAACGGGGTTTCCTCCCCCGATGCCATTTCCTCCCCTGAACAGCAGGGAGGGGTTAAAAAGCAGGCCCCTGGCAAAAAAATCGAATAAATGAGGATCCTGTTTGTCCATACTTTTTACCAGCATAAAGGCGGCGAAGACAGCGTCTTTCGCAACGACCTGTCCGAAATGGCAGCACATGGGCATACCGTGGACAGTCTTACGTTTTCCAATCATCGATGGAGTATTTTCAAATTTATCCTTCTTCCTTTTAATCCCTTTTCCTTCTCTACCATCCGTCGCAAAATCCGCGACTTCCGACCCGATATCGTTCACGTTCACAATTTCCATTTCGCGGCATCGGCATCTATTATCCGCGCCGTAAAAAAGGAAGGGATTCCGTTGGTGCTTAGCCTGCACAATTTCAGGCTGGTTTGTCCGTCGGCGATGCTCTATCATAAAAAGAGATTGTATATCGACAGCCTCGCCACTTTTTTCCCCTGGCAGGCCGTATGGGATGGCGTTTACAAGGGATCCATCATCATGACTTTCTGGCTGGCATTCAGTAACTGGATCAACCGGGTCACAGGCACCTGGAAGCTGGTGGATAAATACATCGTTCCGGGTAATTATGCCATGGAATTAATCGAGGACAGTAATACAAAAGTGTTTAAAGACCGTATCGTCGTTAAACCGAATTACGCAGAGGACGTCGCGTACGAAAAGCGCAAGCGCAATTCAGTATTTGTGTATGTGGGCAGATTGAGTGAAGAAAAAGGTCTCGAGACCCTGCTTGAAGCGCATGAATTATTAAGTTTTGAACTGGTGATTTTTGGTGACGGTCCTATGCGCGGCCAGGTGGAAAAATATGTTTCGAAGCATTCGAATATTAAATATTTCGGTCACCAGTCCCGTGAGGTAGTGATGGGGCAGCTGTCGGAGTGCGCGGCGCTGATTCTGCCATCGGTTTGTATGGAGATGAATCCGTTGGCGATGATCGAGGCCTTGTCCTGCGGAACGCCGGTGATTGCGTCTGATCTTGGAACGCTGAACGAGTTTATTGTGGAGGGTTATAATGGAATAAGATTTATATCGAATAAGGCAGTCTCTCTGCGGGATGCGATCGATACATTCACCCAGCTTGATTCGGGCCAGAAAGAGGATCTCAGCCTCCACGCCCGCAAGACTTTTGAAGAGGCATTTACGAAGGAGGGGAATTACGCGACCATCATGGGGGTGTATGAGGAGCTGGCGGGGGGAATGCTCAATGGACATTCAGATGAATAATGAAAATAAGCCTGTTCAACTGCCCCCAGGTTCAACTTTTTAGCGCTCCTTTTTCAATAAGTAAAAGACTTTCATCGATCTGTATCCCGGTATGGTAAGGTTGAAGTTCTCGAAATTCACGTCTTAAGAGATAAGAAACTTCGTCAGAAAACTTGATCAGAGACAAGAAATATGAAAAGAAACCTAGCCTGCAGTTTTTAAACTTTCCTTTAGTATAACTTCATCAATAATTATCAGTTTTCGACTGATAAAATCCTCATCTCCTTTGAATTATACATTGCTTCAGTTCGCCCCCACTTTACCACAATAGCCTGTATAATCAACTTGATAAATTTTTAAATTATCGAAAAACCTGAGCGTTAATAATAGTTTATTTAAACGGAGGAACCCGTAATAAGTTGAATGTTAACCCAAAAATCAAACATTTAATTTATTTGGTATATTCTTTTGACAAGGGAACAGACCACCTACCTAGTCGGGGCTGCATTAGAAGTTTTGCTTTTTTGTGACCTTACTTTGATAACCTATTTGTTGCCTGAAAAAGTATTTAATTCCAACGCAAAACCAATTAAACAGCACATCAGATTAAGTATCCAGCTTAAATCACTTTCCAAGCTTTCTTATGAAAATTACCTTTGTTGCAGGAGCACGTCCAAACTTTATGAAGATAGCTCCAATAATACACGAGCTACATAGGAAACAAAAGCAGATTGACGGAATTACCTACCGACTCGTGCACACAGGCCAACATTTCGATCGTCAGATGAGTACCACTTTTTTTGAAGACTTAGGTATTCCCCATCCCGATAATAATCTTAAGGCTGGCGGAGGCACACAAGCCGAACAAACCGCATTAATTATGATTGGATTCGAGAAAGAATTGATAATGAATCCTCCAAATGTAGTCGTTGTGGTAGGTGATGTTACCTCAACAATGGCGTGTGCAATTACGGCAAAGAAAATGTGCCTGACCGTTGTGCATGTTGAAGCAGGAATTCGCTCCGGTGACATGAGTATGCCAGAGGAAGTCAACCGAATTGTTACAGACTCAATAACAGATCACTTTTTCACAACAAGTGAGGTCGCAAATCAGCATTTGATTCGAAGTGGCGCTCAAACTCATCAAATTCATTTTGTAGGGAATACGATGATCGACACTTTGTATCAAAATCTGAGCCGACTCAAAAAACCAGATTTTTGGAACAGACATCAATTGGCTGAAGGCGGCTATTTTCTTATGACACTTCATAGGCCAGCAAACGTAGATAGCCCGGATCAACTGCTGGAAACGTTAAATATCATCATGGAGAACAACGGAGGGGTACCAGTAGTATTTCCGGTTCATCCACGCACAAAAAAAATTATAGAAACATTGAATTATAAGCATGAGTTGCTTCTAACTACAGAGCCGCTGGGGTATCTGGAGTTTATTTATCTGATAAAGCACTCAAAGGCAATAATTACGGACTCAGGAGGGATAACGGAAGAAGCCACCGCGCTCAAAATTCCCTGTTTAACGTTAAGAGATTCAACAGAAAGACCTGAAACTGTTACGCATGGTTCAAATGAACTTGTAGGAGTTGACGCATTAAATCTAATTCCATATTTACAAAAAATAAACCGTGGGACCTGGAAAGAATCCACGATGCCACCACTATGGGATGGCAGATCTGCAGAAAGAATTGTTTCAAAGTTGATCAACCTTTCTTTTACAGAAAATCTCGAAGTGAATGCGGTTTCAGTAAAACAACATTAAAAGACGCTAATAAAATATAAACTATTGCTATCATCTCTCATAAAGAAAAAAACACACCTTGCAGTTATTGGATTAGGATATGTGGGACTACCAATTGCCCTTGAATTCGCCCAAAAACTTTCAGTAATTGGGTTCGATACCAATCCGGATAAGATATCGCTGTTAAAGGAAGGGGTCGACCCTTCAGGTGAACTACCTTCAGAATCATTTCCTGGTGCAGACATCACGTTTTCTTCCGACCCTGATGTATTAAAAGACGCGACATTTTTTATCGTTGCCGTTCCTACACCCGTTGACAATCATAATGTACCAGATTTAAGTCCGCTGGTTAACGCGTGTAAAACTATCGGAAAGATGCTTAAAAAAGGAGATTGTGTGATCTTTGAATCTACGGTTTACCCCGGATGCACCGAAGATGATTGCGTTCCAGTTCTCGAAAATACAAGTGGACTTTTATTGTATACAGATTTTAAGGTAGGTTACTCCCCGGAAAGAATCAATCCAGGAGACACTGAACACACGTTGACAAACATAATTAAAATCGTTTCGGGGTGCGATGAGGAATCACTTCAAGAAATTGCATCGCTATATGAGCTCATTGTAAAACCAGGGGTGCATCGGGTTTCCTCAATTAAAGTTGCAGAGGCGGCAAAAGTGATAGAAAATTCTCAGAGAGATCTCAATATTGCGTTCATGAACGAACTCTCAATTATTTTCGATAGGATTGGAATTAATACTTACGAAGTTTTGGAGGCAGCGGGAACGAAATGGAACTTTCTGAATTTCAAACCAGGTTTGGTTGGCGGTCACTGTATCGGTGTAGATCCCTATTACTTAACATATAAGGCATCGGAACTGGGCTTCAATTCAAGAGTAATTCTATCAGGTCGGTATATAAATGACAACATGGGTAATTACCTCGCAAAGAAGATATTGCAGCATGTAATTGCCAAAACGGATAATGTTAAGAATGCAAAGGTTTTAGTAATGGGTGTGACATTTAAAGAAAATGTCAGTGACATAAGAAACTCCAAAGTGATTGATGTTATTCAAACGTTGAAATCTTATCATTTGAAAATCGATGTCCATGATCCGGAAGCGAATGGTGATATTCTAAAAAATATGTACGGAATCGAGTTAAAATCGGAGCTGGAAAATGACTATGACGCTATAATTGTTTCCGTTCCGCATAAAGACTATCTGCAATTTGACGAAGAGTTCTTTAAAAGCATCACTAAACCCAACGCGCTAATTGCGGATTTGAAAGGAATTTATCGAGGCAAAATAAAAGAACGGGCATATTGGAGTTTCTGATTCGTAGTTTACCCAGAAGCAAAAGCCTTTTTCCTAGTATCGCCAAGGTCAATACATCTGAATTGAATGACTCCAATAAATTTAATAGACAATCAATCATGACCCAGACCAAATGATAGATCTGACCAGTCTGGTGAAACATTTGTCCCATTCGGAGCACTACTAATAAGCATCCAGATGCATTGGCAGATAATGATGGTTATTACATTTTATCGAGTACTGCTTTAATATGATATTTGCTTGAGCACGGAGAAGAAGATGCAACGAAGTCGATATTGTATCCGGTAACCGACTATGGGCGAATGCAGGAACATGCATATATAATTATTGTTATAATGCAGGCATCAGATTTTAATGATACTAAGACATTATTTTCGCTTTCAAACAGCGGGCATTTGATCAATCTTAAGAATATCAAACATCCCTAACGACTCCTCGAAAATCAACATAGGAAAACATGGAACTTCGTACAAATAAAAGCTTTGCATGAGCCAAATGTAGCGTGCTAAGACGGTCCAGCATATTTGCATAAATATGACAATGAGTGATTTGCGCCGAAATTCAGATAAATGAAATACTAAACGGAACAATTGAACGTTTATTGGCCGAATCCTTACCCTATCTGGCCTA
>JBDTEB010000441.1:0-6171 GCA_039922795.1 Chitinophagaceae bacterium | reverse complement strand
TACTACCTCTATCATGCATGCGGGTTTGCCACTGCAATGAATGTAGGTGATTTTTGCGGCTGAACACTAAATACGTATCCCTGGAAATCCCGTACACCTCATAATTGAGGTACGAGAACTTCTGGTGAAGTTGCTGAAAGAGGTTTGTCAGCGAGGAGATTATATCCTACATCCATGTCGCCTTTCGAGTTTGTTTCCGTTCTCTTGCAGACCGGGTGATTACGCAAATCGAAAATAATCGCCTTTTCGGTGTCTTTGGCATGTGGAATGTTTGCAAGGTCCTTAATAAGGATACTGGTGGCTACGAGATCCAGCTTGGGATAGATAAAGGTGCCTTTATTTCCAATAGACTTTTCCACTTCGAATCCTTTTTCGACACTGATATTTAACGTGTGCGGGGCACACAGGGCAAACAGTGTGGTAAGGCCAAAGCGGGGAGCTGCACTGATACCGGCGCGCATCAGGTAATAACTGCCAATACCCATCCCTGCGGTGTTTTTCGAGTTCCACAATCCGCAAAGTTCAGCGGTGCCTTCGGGGGTATAGGCATCAATGAGGTTGAAAACTTTTTCATCTACCAGACTGATGGCGTCTTCCATCGGAAGTTTTGTTACACCATCGGCCTTATGGATCCTTATGCCTCCTACCACCTCACCCGTTTGCGCGTTTTCGGCGATCATGACAAAAACCGCAGGATTGTAAAACCAGTCAGTGCTTGATGAGGTTACTTTGGTCACTCCATAATCGAGCAAAACTTTGGCATGGCCGGCGGCAAAAAGCGTACACGAGTCCACATCGTCAATAGCCCGGAAAGTTCTGATACTAAGCATACTCTATCGATTTTTTCAGTGAGCCCGGGGTGCGCTGCCGCGATGAGAAATTCATTTATCGACTACCCGCTAACGACCAAAACCCGGTCAAGCGGTTTTCGTAGAGACCTGACTACCGGCATATCACTATAAAAAAGCCGGAAGACAAATACCGGATGCGACGATGGATTTCCCATGAGTTCCCGGAATTTATTTTCAATAACAACCAATTCACTCTCTTCATAGGCGTTAAGCAAATGACTGCATTTTTTGCTTAAGAGTTCAGTCATAAAAGTGATCTGAGAAATAGGTTGGAAACCGATACCGTTCCGGGTAGCTTCCAGCCATACTCTTTCGAGAGCTCTTCCTCCGTTGAAAAAACTCCTGGCGCTGCCATCAGGCATGCTCAAAACACAGATAGCCGAGGCAGTGAGAATATTTTTGGAGGAAATTTTCTTAAATCCTTTCCCTTGTTGCAGTTTACGAAGAAAAGAGATGGCTGCAGGGTCTTTTGCGATACTCAGGGCGCCAATTTCACTGGGTTTCATGTTCAATGTATTCACATCCAGCCCGTCTGCCGTGCTCTTGATTTCGTCAGGTGTAAATCGAATTTCATTTACAAAAGTATCGTAGTGACCCTGGGGGTGCAAAAATCGCAGCCTCTCAGTGTTGGTAAGGATCTCGTTAAAGGAAGCGAGACTTGATTCACTTTCGAATATGGCAAGGCTTGCCCCAATTACTGTTGAAGCCATGGCCTGCAATGTCTCCGCGTCTTTCGATCGTAAAGGCTCCCTTGTGGTAACTATTCTGTTCGTGTTTCGGATGCCGATGAATGCAGCGAGCGGAGTAAGCGAATTAACGATGCCATGATGATTGAAACCGAGCACTGCGATGAGTTCTGGGTAATTCTCCAGCGGAAACGTGTCAATGCACACTTTGATATCCATCGAGGAGCATTTGATCTCTATATTTTCCAGCATGGCCCCGAAGGCTATCATGGAACCGGACTTGTTATAGTCCAGCAACGAAAAAGAGAAATGGGCATCGTGACATATAAAAAGCCTGTCATTTTTTAATAAAAATTTCCAGGGCTGTGCGTTCCCACCAGAAGGAGCAAGACAAGCTGCCTCAAGAATGGCATTTAATTCAACCGGATTTAGCACCTCGGTGAATTCAGCATTTGTCGGTTTGTTTTCTTCATATGCGCTCGCAATCGATTCGAGTGTTTCTGTTGTGAGTGCTGGTGGCGGCTGTAAAAGACTATGGGTTTTTTCCGCGGAAATTCCCGACTGACTTTTAATGATCTCTTCCATGTCAATATAAAATCTTCCCGATTGATTAAAATGATCGAGAAAAATATTACGGCAGACATCTGTTGTGAGCGCACCTCCGAGGGTAACGGAAGATGCCAGCTGTGGCCAGGTATTGATCGATTGTTCCACTTCAAGCATTGAAGCCTTTAACCTGGTAGAGATTGTATTGGCACCGATCATGGTGAGGATGTATGGAATTTTTTCTTCATTGGTAAGATCGGCGATCTTAAAAGGGTCGAGGTCTCCCGCAAGTCCGTGAAGGATTGGGCGATCCGGTTCAAGGTCAAAACGTTCGATATCGAGCATGCCGCGGTCATTGGTATCCATCACTACCGGAATGCCTAATTCGCGCGCCCTGAAACGACTGATGATCTTTACATCAAGCCCGTCGCAGACTTCTACCAGCATATCGAGTTTGCCATTCGCCAGAAAGAAATCGTCGAGGTTCGACTCTTTAAGCCCTTCATTATAAATGACCACTTTTAGAAAAGGATCTATTTCACTGATCTCCCTGGCGGCGATCACCGTCTTTTTGATCCCCAGATTATGAAGTCCGCAACGCATCCGGTTTAAATTACTTAATTCCACAGTGTCAAAATCGGCCAGCCTCAATTCGCCGCAGGTTCTTTCAATGGCGAGAGTAAGCGCAATCGACTGACCCACTGATAATCCCACGATACCCAATTTTTTGGTTGCCAGTATTGCCTGTTCCTCCCGGGTAATCTTATACCTGTTGCGGTTGGTTCTCACTTCAATAAATTCTTCTTCAGCAAGCAGGTGAATCATTCTTGCGGACCATGGATAGTAAACCCAGACACCGTATGTGAAGATATCAGATCCCTGAAGATGCGCACTTATCAAGGCCGGATACTCCTCCGACCTGATTTTGCGGGAAGGATGCATACTCTTTATGAGCTCCCTTAGCTGCCCGTCTATCTCATCATATACCTGTATATAAGGAACAGTTGCGAGAAGGTAATCAAATGTTTCCCTGTGTTCATGATTATCAAGATCAAGTATTTCAGGTTGATAAATGTCATCCCTGAATTCAGGAATTGCCGGAATTGTTTTGATTTCTCTCATAGCGTACGTTAACAGGGGTCATGATTATTGCAATGTAATAATTTGAAGTTTGTAAAGGAATTAACGCAACAAGGTGTTGAGACATTTTTGATCCGAATGCGTTTAAACTCTTATAATCCCTAATTGAATACCCTAGTGAAACACTCCATGGCTAACTTCCGCCTAGTACCCAACAACAAGATCAAAGTACTTTATGTGGATGACGAAGAAAACAATCTGATATCTTTCAAGGCAACTTTCAGAATGAAGTTTCATGTGATGACTGCGCTAAGCGGAGACGAAGCACTGAACATCCTGGAGAATAAAGAGGTAGACATTATTATCACCGATCAGAGAATGCCAAATATGACCGGCATTGAATTCCTGGAAAAGGTTTTGCAGCGGTATCCTGAACCCATGCGCCTGCTTCTAACCGGGTATGCCGACATGAATGCAGTAATCGAAGCGGTAAACAAGGGCAAGATCTATTATTATCTGGCAAAACCATGGAATGAGGCAGAAATTCAAAAGACAATCGAAAAAGCTTATGAAATTTACCTGGAAAATAAAGAGGTAAAGGAAATGAACGACAAACTGTTCACCTCAAATAATCAACTGGAGTTTATGCTGAGGCAGAAATTAATCTCTTAATCCGGAGGCGATTTTTAGTCCAGTAGCCTTTCGATCAGGTAAGATAATTTTTTACTCGTCAAAGGCTTGTCAAGCAAGTGCTTTACTGTTTTATAATTTCTCACTCGATTCAGATCATTCTCATTGATCGTCGACGAAAGCACATAGATATCATAATTTTTCTGGGTGTTCAGGGGAAGTCTCTCAAATGCTTCCACGAATTCAAACCCGTTCATTAGCGGCATTTGAATATCCACAATAATGATGCACCTGTCCGGTTGCTCGGGTAATTCCCTATCCTCAATATATTTCAATGCCTTCTGCGCATCGGTAAACGTTTTGATATCGTCACTCAGACCTGTATTAAAAATAATTTTTTCAGCGATAAAACAATCGAGTTTATTATCGTCTATCACAATAAACGGCCGCAGATTAGGAATCATACAATACTCATTTATTTGGAATGGTTACAGTGAACACCGAACCCTTCTCAATCACTGAATCTACCTTGATTTTGCCATTGAGTTTCAACAGGGCATCTTTCACATTATACAACCCGAAACCCGACCCCACCTCTTCTGTCGTCGCTCTGAAAAACATGCCAAAAATTTTCTCTGCATATTTCTCCGGAATTCCGATGCCATTATCTCGTACATAAATTGTGGCAGTTCCTGTAGCAACCTTGATATCCAGTTCGACCATTTTGTCTTCGAGGGCCTTATTCTGGTATTTGAAGGCGTTGGACAACAGATTACTCAGGATAATTTTTATCGACATCTTATCGCAGCGGAATGGTTCCTGTTGTAATATTTTGACATTGAAATGAATTTGATTGAGCTTTGCAGTGAAACGAAAGGTTTCTTCCAGCTCGGTGACAATTTCTTTGAAATTAATTTCTTCTATCTGCAGCTCGCCCCGCTTCAGATTGTAATAGTCATGCATGTTCTGAATATATTTATCCAGATTCCTCACAGAATTTTCCATCAGTTGCAGCATATCACGCATTTCCGTCATATCGTTGATATACTGGGCAATATCGATGGCACCCAACACACTTAAAAGCGGTCCACGAATATCATGGGTTACGCTATAGGCAAACTTATCTAACTCATCATATGCCCGCTGCAGTTCCGTGTTTTTGAGCGAGATCAGGGAATTGGCGACATAATATTTATTTCCTTCCTCAACCGCAGAAATGATGTCAGCGTCTACCCATGGTTTTTTTACATAACGGAAAATATTACTTCTATTGATTGCATCGATAACCGATTCCAGATCGGCATAACCGGTGAGAAGCATTCTAATCGGGTGAGGGAAAACATCCCGGATCTCTTCAAAAAACTGCACACCTGTTTTATCAGGCATGCGCTGATCGCAGAAGATGATCCTGATATCCGGATTTTTGTTCAGGTGTTCCAGTGCCTCGGTGGTGTTATTGGCGGTAAGTACTTTATAGTTGAACCTGAAAGATGCCTTGAAGCCAAACAGATTGTTTGCTTCATCGTCAACATATAAAACTTTTATTTTTTCGTTTGAAGACACTTATAGAGCGATTAGTGAATTATGAGTAATGGGCAAATCTAGCACAAATTCGGTTCCTTGTCCGGGAACAGAATTTACATGGATTGCACCGTTGTGTTTTTTAATGATGTTGTAGGCTATGGACATTCCAAGCCCGGTACCCTCTCCCACTTCCTTTGTTGTGAAAAAGGGTTCAAAGATCTTTTTCCTGGTTGTTTCGTCCATACCGGTTCCGTTATCGATGATGTGAACGTAGATATTTTCTGCATCGAAACAGGTCTTCACTTTCAGCACACCCTTCATATGTTCTTTATGCGCTTTGTTTATAGCATGTATAGCGTTTGAAATGATGTTGAGAAATACCTGATTCAATTTTCCAGGGTAACATTCAATCATAGGCATTTTAGCGTATTCTTTTACCAATTGTATCTTATTGGTGAGCATATTATTAATAAGGACAATGGTAGAGTCGAGACCTTCATTAATATCTGCAAATTTGAGATCGTTTTCATCAACACGTGAAAAGATCCTCAAACCCTTCACAATTTCGGCCGTGCGAAAGGCACCTTCATTGATACCCTTAAGCAGGTGGCCGATCTCGGTCTTTAGATAGTCGAAGTCCATCTCTTCTTTGTAGTCTTCGATTTCCCGGGTCTTTTCTTCAATGCTTGACTCTGACAGGACGACAGATTCAATACTTTCAATCATCCCGAGTACCAGGTCGATGTCACGTTTCAGCGGTGCCACATTGGAAGTCACGAAATTTATCGGGTTGTTGATCTCATGGGCTATGCCTGCGGTGAGTTGGCCCAGCGCCGCCATTTTTTCAGATTCCA
>JBDTEB010000440.1:0-4645 GCA_039922795.1 Chitinophagaceae bacterium | reverse complement strand
ACTTTGTATTTTTTCATTATCGTATCTGAGGATTTTAGCGAGCTCTCTGCCAACGAAACGACCGCTTACCGATACTAAGTAAGTTTGCTGGGTTTCATCATACATATTCAAGACATCGAAGTGGTTTCCATAAACGTTGTCAGATATGTCTATGTAACGGGCCAACAGCAGGTCAATATCCTGCAGATCCTTATTTCTTGAGGGACGGTCATTCCAGGCATATAGTTTCAACAGAATCAGGCCCTCAACCGTTCAAGCCCGGAAACTTTCCTCTCCAATCTTTATGTCTTCCAGGGACGAATGCACTTCTCTAAAGCCCGGAACATCCATTGTAAATACTTTGGGATTTTGGAGGCTTATTTCGCGCATGTCATTTTCTATTTCCCCGAACGGCAGAAGATCGATTTCAAACCGCTCCCTGTATATTAATTTAAGCGGATTGTTTTCATCTGTGGTAAACCTGCCTGTGGCAACCAATGCTTCTTTAATTGTATCGAATGCTGTTTCATCTGGGACCATGACAGCAAAATCCACATCATTGGTCATACGTGGCGAAGCATGCCCGGGAATTTTAGCTAGCCGTATATCCCGGGCAATGGCACCCACTATAAAATACTCAATCCCATTTTCCGTAAAAACCTTCTGTGCGTCAGAAAGCATTTCAATGATGACTACCGGTAGCATTTCGTTCATCTATCATTTCTTAAGTCGTTCAGCTGTTTCGATATTCCTGCTGTCGCCGGTGCCCGTCAAATCCGCATATACTATTTTAATAGGAGCGAGTCCGGTATGTTTGTTTGGCATTTTCCAGAAAGCCTCATACAGCAATACCTTGCCATTTGGATCAGGTATTAAATGCAGGTTTTTCATGGCTGTTTCCCTGTCGGTCCAGGTATAGACGGTAGTGATTTCTGGACGCAGAAAACCTGTGTAGACCTCTGCCGCTGTTTCACCACCCCATACAATTGTGTGGGGTATTTTCTCTGGCATTGCCCGGACAAACCTGAAATTACCAATTAGCAATTTGGGCTTGAGTACACGGGGATACAACTCCGTCCATTGATTTTCCAGGTCTTGTTGCTTTTCAAGTACCCAACCTTTTTTACCCTTAGCCAGCCAACCTTCTTCTTTTAACGCAGTTATAAAATCGCCCACTCTTCCCAGCGCTACTTTGGCAGTTTCTGCCTGTGTCCGGAAATTCTTATTGAGAAGTGCGGGCTCCTGCAAGATCGCCCATACATATTTTAATCCCGTAGCGGTCCATAGTTTTCCGTCTTTCTTTTCGCGCAAAGGAGTCACTTTTTGCCCTTCAATGAAAAAGAAAAGATCTCGGACGTGGATAAAGCAATTGCCAGCTGCATCTAGCCAGTTAATGCCATTTTCTTTTAGGTGCGTTTTAATCTGGGGGGTAATATAGCCAGCGACAATCAGTCCCACACCTTTTTTGAATTCCGGGGGTAGATTCAACGGGATATTCCGCAGTTCGTGCCTTATGTCGACCAAAAGTTTTTGTTTGTTTGTGCCTATCAATAGATGCCCTGTCGTTTCACTGCCCCCCGCTACGCGGACGTATTTCGCCTTCACTCCTGTTAGAGTAAACATATTGTTTAGTGCATTGGCTATAATCTCGCCTTCCTTCATGTTCACAAATATATGGTGTTCATGAACATGAACGAAATCAGATTTCGAACAAAAACGAGCTCTGCTATTTGCTTATTGAAGGCAAGCTTGGTCTTCAAACTAAGCGTAGACGGTGATGGTAGTGAAGTACATTTTGCATGTATCAGATGAAAGGACTATTCTTCCACCCCTTTTTTGCTATAGTTCACTTTCCACAGTTCATACCGTTTAACCTGGCTGATCATTCTCTTTTTAAAGTCAGTGTAATCTTTTTTATCAAGGGGTGACCAAAGTACTTCACTCAAGGCTGCCATCCTGGGAAAAACCATGTACTCCACTTTAGCAGGATTACTAATGTACTCTGTCCATAGATTAGCTTGCGCGCCTACTATATATTTTTGTTCTTCCACTGTCAATTCTGCAGGCAGTGGGTTATAACTATACACTTTTTCCAATGGCAAATAGCCGCCGATTACCAGCGAATCTTCGTTTCGTAACTGGGCATGATCAAAATACATAAAATTATTGGGCGTCATAATCACTTTATGTTTTTGCCGGGCTGCCTCCATGCCCCCTTTTTCCCCCCGCCAGCTCATTACCGTGGCGTTGGGTGCCAATCCTCCTTCAAGTATTTCATCCCAGCCAATAATTTCACGGCCTTTACTGTTAAGGTACTTTTCAATGCGGCTGATAAAATAACTCTGCAGCCCATGCTCGTCCTTTAAATTTTTCTCTTTGATTAAGTTCTGACAAAATGCAGAACGCTTCCAGTAATCTTTTGGGCACTCGTCACCACCAATATGAATATATTTTGACGGAAATAATTGAATCACTTCATCAAGCACATCCTCTAAAAACCCAAAAGTATATTCGGTAGGACAAAAAACGTCAGCATAAACGCCCCAGCTTTGCTGTACCTGTTTGCCCGTTCTGGGTCCGGCCCAATCTTTCACGCCTTTTGCCAATGGTGTGGGCTCGTCGGGAAAACAACTCAATTGAGGATAAGCGGCGATGGCTGCTGAAGAATGCCCTGGTAATTCTATTTCAGGTATTACCGTTATAAAACGGTCAGCAGCATAATGCACAATTTCTTTTATCTGCTTTTGTGTATAAAAACCGCAGTCCCGGTGGTTATCGTTTCCATTACCGGGATGCTTACCAGTAATGGTACCATTACGGCATCCTCCTACTTCCGTCAAGCGGGGATATTTCTTTATTTCAATCCGCCAGCCCTGGTCTTCGGTTAGGTGCCAATGGAAAGTATTGATCTTATGCAAAGCCAAAAAATCTATGAATTTTTTTACGTAATCAACCGAAAAGAAATGGCGGCCATCATCCAGCATCATACCACGATAGGCAAACCGGGGGAAATCCTGAATATTGAGTTGTGGAAGTATCAATGACCTTGATGCTTCCACCGGTAATAACTGGATTAGCGTTTGAATACCATAAAACACACCTTCCGCATCGTCACCTTTTATATTTACCGCATTAGCGTTAATTTCCAATTGATAAGCCCCGGCTATGTTATTTTTCTTAGCAGCATTAGACAAGACAATATTGTTTCCCGATTTTGTAGCTTTATTTACCAACCGCAACGTAAACCCATAAAATTTTTGCAGGTAATCATTAAAAAAGACTGCCTGATTTTCCAGATCCTTCGTGGATAATACGATTCTGGTATCCGGATTAATCCTGAGTTCACCATTCCCCATTTTAAGCGATGCTGGTTTGGGAATAATGTTTACCTGAGAAAACGAAACACCAAAAAGTAACAATGCCATTAGGCAAGTCAAAGGTTTTTTCATTGGTTTATTTTTTAATTATAGATATGGTATTCACTATTATTTCAATACTGAACTTTAAGTCAGCAAATTACCATTTAGTTATGCCTGAGCAATGATGTTCTTTCTTCAAAATACCGTTAAAACCATTTTACGTAGGACCACACCCCTGAAACTGGCCAGACCTTCTACCTGAATGACCCGACCGGACCATTCGAAGAACTCAAGGAAAGCGAACGGTTCTCTACGAAAAAAAAGGAGACTTCTGGTCGGTCGTGGCTACCCTCGGAGGAGTGTACAATTATTTTGAGGATTTAAAGATTTTTACGACAAGCACCTCAACATAATTTGCTGAATTGCGATTGTAATCCCCATTACGGCAAATGCCGGATACTTATCACACACTACAATAGTGATTTCGGGAGGTCCCCTGTTGTTGTTCGGCCGACGCTACGAACTATCCCATCAAGCAATAAAATACTTTTCCAACTCATTTCTATTAACACTACTTTAGCAATTTGTTAACACTTACAGTTGATTACGCAACCTAATCAACTGAGATCCGCTTGCATTTAACAAATTTGGCAATATGAACTGTCGTTTAATTCGAATGCGTTTACTTACCCGCTTTTACCGTCCGCCATGTATTCGTTTTCCGTCTCAAAACAGTCAATCTTCATCCACTACAATACTACATATACTTCACCTATTTTTTGTCACCTCTAACAATAATTCTCAACTATGAAAAATGCTGCAAACTTAAAAGCAGGCATCATCGGCATTTTGCTTCCATTGCTTCTATTTTGTACCTCAGAAAGTTTTTCTCAAAACAATGAAATAACGGTGACCGGTAAAGTCAGTTCGGACTCTTCCGTTTTGGAAGGTGCCACTGTTCAACTGAAAGGCACCGTTTCGCGGGCGGTTCAAACTAAAGAGAACGGGAATTATACCCTTAAAGTTCCTGCCAATGGAACGCTCATCTTTTCCATTGTAGGCTACGAAACGCAGGAAGTTCCCATCAACGGGCAGAGTACACTAAATGTGATCATGAAGCTCACTAATTCTTCGATGGATGACGTCGTGGTAACAGGCTTCGGGGGCACCCAGCGAAAAGCCAGTATGGTGAGTTCCATTACTACCATAAACGTTGCGGAATTAAAGGGTCCTACCGGTAACCTTACCAACACACTTGCCGGACGTATACCGGGTGTTGTTTCATTTCAAAGAAGTGGCGAACCCGG
>JBDTEB010000439.1:0-2939 GCA_039922795.1 Chitinophagaceae bacterium | reverse complement strand
CGCAGGCGTTCCGGTGTGCCTGCTGTTCGCCGTGATGTGCTTTTACCCAATGAGGTCGGATACACCTTGCCGCTGGAAAATCTGAACAAAGATGCTACCCGAGGTGTGGAGGCACTCATCACCTATTCAAAAAATGTCGGTAAACTGAATTTCTCGGTAGGGGTAAACGGAACCTTTGCCCGCAACAGGTTATTGTTCGATTATAAACAGGCCTTTGGTAATTCCTATAACGAATATCGCACATCGAATCAGGATCGCTGGGCCGGATACGGTGCATCATTTATCTACAAAGTAATTGGTCGTTTCCAGTCGCAGGGTGAGATCGATAAATATCCTGTAAATATCGACGGACAGGGAAACAGAACCCTGCTGCCCGGAGATTTTATTTATGAAGATTTTACGCCGGACGGTGTCATCAACGACCTGGATCGTCAACCCCTGGCATTTGCGCGCGGCGAGAATCCTCTCCTGCAATTCGGATCCACTGTCAATGCAAGCTACAAGGGCTTCAGCCTGGCATTGGTTTTTGCCGGTGCATCAATGATGTCTTTCGAAAGAGCTGTTGAACTAAAGATCCTGTTTCAGAATAACGGCACCTCACCGCATTATGCACTCGAGGACCGCTGGCACAGGGAAGATCCCTACGATCGCAACAGCGCCTGGGTAGCAGGCACCTACCCTGCTGTTCGCCGGGGTAATTCACATATCAATTATCAGAACAACACGTTCTGGACGACCAACGTCACCTACCTGCGCTTGCGGAATATTGAACTGGGTTATGATATTCCCAAAAGCCTGCTTCAAAAAGTCGGGGCGAAGAAAATCAGATTCTATGTGAATGCCACAAATTTTATCACCCTGGATAATGTCACAAAACTGGAAATAGATCCTGAAATCACTTCCGGCGGTGGCCTCGTTTACCCACAGCAGAAGCTTATCAATTTCGGTTTTAATCTCTCCTTTTAAAACAAAAAGACATGAAGAAATTATCAATTATATACCTGTCGCTTTTTTGCTGCACCCTGTTTTTCTCCTGCAAAAAAGACTGGCTGGAAATAAAACCCAGGAGCATTTTGCTGGATGACCAGGTTTGGAACGATCCCAAACAGTTGGTGGGATTGATAGCCAATTATTATGACCGCATTCCGAGTGACATGAGCCTGGATGCCAACTGGCGTAACATGGCTGACTATGATGATGCGATGTGGTCCGGAAACTCCAATGACGAAGGACGTAACAACATCAGGCCCTATGCCACAAACCGTTGGGAGTACTGGGATTACACACTTATCCGCGACATCAACCTCACCATGGAAAAGATGACGACCCTGGGTACCAAGCTGGATGTAAATGTGAAAAAACAAGTCACAGCAGAACTCAGGTTTATCAGGGGCTGGATATATTTTGAAATGGTTCGCCGAATGGGCGGCGTTCCCCTGGTTACCAAGCAATTGATTTATGACTACAGTGGTGATGTTACGCCATTGCAATTGCCGAGGGCAAAGGAATCAGAAGTGTATGATTTTATAGCTGCCGAAATGGATGCGATAAAAAATGACCTGGGTAATGTAAACGCCACAACAGGTATCCCAAGCGCAAGCAGGGCAAACAAATACACCGCTTTGGCATTGAAAAGCAGGGCCATGCTGTATGCTGGCTCCCTGGCAAAATACAATAACCTGCGCCCTCAGCCCATCACCACTCCAGGCGGTGAAGTAGGTATTCCAGCTTCAAAGGCCACTGATTACTATCAGAAATCACTGGCCGCTTCTGAAGAAATCATCAACAGTGGAGCCTATGTATTGAAAGCCAATCCGGGAAACCCGGCACAGGCTTTTTATGACGCGGTCACTAAAAAAGCGGGTAACAGGGAAGCCATATTTGTGAAAGATTACCTCTTGTCGAAAAGTAAACGCCACGGCTTTACCTACGAAAATATACCGAGAGGCATCAGAGAAGATAATCTGTCTTCTTCGCAGGTGGCGCCTTCCTTAAATCTCGTTGAAAGTTTTGAATATCTGGACGGGTCGGAAGGAACCCTCAAAACCAGAACTGCGGATAACAGCGATTATATTTATTACAACCGTCCGGAAGACATTTTTGCGAATAAGGATGGCCGTTTGCTGGGTACCATTCTGTATCCCGGAAGTTCTTTTAAAGGTTACACCATCGAGATGCAGGCTGGTGTGAAATCCTGGAACGGGTCTGCTTATCAGTCCATCGAAGGCTCCCAGCTGGGAACCCTTTACACAGATGGAAAATTACTGGTCGGCTCATCGGGACCACACCGCTCCATACAGGATGTTTCCAACACAGGATTCTATCTGAGGAAATATATTGACGATGGTGGTGGTACAAGTACGAGGGGCATCCAAAGCGATGTTTGGTTTGTATGGATAAGACTTGGCGAAATCTATCTGAACGCTACTGAAGCTGCTTTTGAATTAGGCAGAACATCCGACGCCCTGAAATATGTAAATACCGTCAGGGAAAGAGCGGGATTTCCTGCCAACAGTTTGAAGACATTGACGCTGGCGAAAATTCAGAATGAATTCAGGGTAGAACTGGCATTTGAAGATCACCGGCCATGGGATCTCAAACGCTGGAGAATCGCCGACCAGGTATGGAACGGAAATATTGCCAATCCGGATGCTGTGGTTCGAGCCCTCTATCCTTACAGGGTTATCCGTCCGGGTGATCCGCGTGACGGGAAATATATTTTTGAGAAATTACAGGCTCCGAGATTTGTTTCTGCAAGATTTTTTCAGCAGCAGAACTATTACACATTTATCCCCCAGGCGGTGATCAACAATAACCCGCTGATCACCCGAAACCCGCTACAATAATGTTCATAAAGAAAAAGAAAATGAAAAATTGTATTATTTTATTCATCGCCGCCGCCCTGATATTTGTCGGTTGTAAAAAAGACAACAAGGAGG
>JBDTEB010000438.1:0-3428 GCA_039922795.1 Chitinophagaceae bacterium | reverse complement strand
TTAATAAGGTATCGGCACACATACCCTATCCTGAAACGGAAATGATAAAAAAATCACTCGCGATGGGCGAGAAGAATTGTTTCGCTGTTGGACTCACCACCGTCGATGATTGCGGTCTTGACTACCAGCAGGTGGAAGTCATCGACAGCCTGCAAAAAGCCGGGCTGCTTAAAATGCGTGTGTACGCCATGCTGAGCGATGATGCCGAGAACTATACATTTTTATTCGGCAAGGGCAAGATAAAAACAGACCGGTTGAATGTTAGATCTTTTAAGGTCTATGCAGATGGAGCACTTGGCTCGCGCGGTGCAAGTCTGCTTGAACCGTATACAGATAAACCGGATCACCAGGGTTTTCTGCTCAGCTCCCCTGCACATTTCGATTCTGTTGCCCAGATTATTTACGATCATGGTTTCCAGATGTGCACGCATGCGATCGGTGATTCTGCCAACAGAACAATCCTTAAAACCTATGCCAAATATCTCAAAGGACCCAACGATTTGCGCTGGAGGATTGAACACGCTCAAGTGATCAATCCTGCCGATTTTTCCCTGTTTGGCGCTAACAGTATTGTGCCGTCCGTTCAGCCCACTCATGCGACTTCCGATATGTACTGGGCAGCGGACCGCCTGGGTCCTCAACGGGTGAAGGGTGCCTATGCCTACAAACAGTTGCTGAATCAAAACGGATGGTTGCCATTGGGCACCGATTTTCCTGTGGAAGATATCAGTCCGATCAAAACATTTTACGCTGCTACCATTCGTAAGGACGACAAGGGATGGCCGGCGCAGGGTTTTCAGTTTGAGAATGCGCTTTCAAGAATGGACGCACTTCGCGGTATGACGATCTGGGCGGCCAGGTCCAATTTCGAGGAAAATGAAAAGGGCAGCCTTGAAAAAGGCAAATTGGCAGATTTTGTGATCCTTGATCAGGATCTGCTAAGGGTAGAGCCTGCTAAAATCTTGAATACAAAAGTGATTGCGACTTATCTGAACGGACAGAAGGTTTATTAAATATTGAACTACTTAGGGCGACAAAAGTGATTGCGACTTATCTGAACGGACAGAAGGTTTATTAGATATTGATCTATTTAGGGCGCAAGAGTGATCGCGACCTATCTGAACGGGGAAAAGGTTTACTAAATGTTGAACTACTTAAGGCGTTTAATGTCTTACAGACGACAGATATTTTCATACCGCAATGGTAGCCATCCTGCAAGGCTAAAGAACAGAGACAGCTTTTAAAGAATTATTACTAACCATCTTACTTCACCGGCCGCGAAGTATCCTTCACCTTCGCAGAATCGATCTTAAAACCCAGCGTATCCACCATTATATCCACGCTATTATTCGTCGGACTGAAATTAGGCGTGGGATCCATCTTCGGAGCCTTATCCTTGCAGGAGATAACAAACATTACCACCACGATCAAAACAAAACAACGTTTCATAATCAGAGATTCATTTTCTTCATTTCAGTAACAGCATAATCGCAGGCCCTGGCAGTCAGTGCCATATAAGTCAGGGAAGGATTCTGACAGGCTGTAGAGGCCATGGCAGACCCGTCAGTAACAAACACATTGGGAACATCATGCATCTGGTTCCACTTGTTCAGTACAGATGTTTTTGGATCCTTACCCATTCTCGCCGTGCCCATTTCATGAATGGCCATTCCCGGGTACGATCCGTTGTCATAGGTGGTAACATTCTTCATGCCGGAGGCTTCCAGCATTTCAGCAGCATCATTCATCATATCGACACGCATCTTCTTCTCATTGTCCTTAAACTCGGCATCAATGGAAAGTACGGACTGACCCCATTTGTCTTTTTTTGATTTGTCGAGGGTGACCTTGTTGTCAAAATAAGGTAGCGTTTCGCCAAAACCGCCAAGACCCATCCTCCACGAACCAGGCAGCGAAGCTTTTTCCTTGAAATCCACACCAAACGACATTTCCGCGACATCCTTCTGCCATCCGGCCCTGCTGGCACCACCCTGGTAGCCGAAACCACGGAGATAATCCCTTTTGTCTCCATTGATATTCCTGAAACGAGGAACATAAATTCCGTTCGCCCTTCTTCCGTAATAATATTTGTCATCAAAACCGACCGCTTCACCGGAGGCGCCACATTTAAAATGATGATCCATCAGGTTGTGACCAAGCTGGCCACTGCTATTGCCAAGTCCATCAGGGAACTCATCCGAAGTAGAATTCAGCAGGATAAAGGTTGAAGCCAAAGTAGAGGCATTTACAAAAATGATCCGGGCCTGATATTCGACCACTTCTTTGGTTTCCGCGTCGATCACACGAACGCCTTTCGCGCGTTTTTTATCCTTATCATAAAGAATGGCATTTACGATGGAAAGCGGGCGCAGGGTGAGATTTCCTGTTGCCACGGCTGCAGGGAGCGTTGATGACTGCGTACTGAAATAAGCCCCGAACGGACAACCGCGGCTGCAGAGATTACGGTACTGACAGCTGCCCCGTCCGTTATGCTCTTTTGTAAGATTGGCCACGCGACCCATGATCATTTTACGGGCATCCTTGTAATGGGCTTCCATGCGGGTCTTCATGTCCTTCTCTACACAGTTCATTTCCATTACGGGAAGAAACTGACCGTCAGGCAGCTGTGGCAATCCCTCATTGGATCCACTGATGCCCGCAAATTTTTCCACATAATCATACCATGGCGAGATATCCTTGTACCGGATAGGCCAGTCAGTGCCCATGCCGTCCTTTGCATTCTCTTCCAGGTTGAAATCACCCATCCGGTAACTTTGGCGGCCCCACATCAGCGATTTTCCACCGACGTGATATCCGCGGTACCAGTCGAAGCGCTTTACTTCTGTGTATGGACAGTCCTTGTCATTGACCCAGAATTTTTCGTTGAATTCGCTATATGGATAATCGCGCACCTGCACGGGATGCGTTTCCACCTGTTCGGTCGTAAGCCGGCCACGGTGTTTAAATTCCCATGGCGCCTTGGTGGCTGTCGGATAATCCACTATATGTTTGAGGTCCTCGCCACGTTCCAGCATCAATACTTTGAGGCCTTTTTCCGTAAGTTCTTTTGCCGCCCAGCCTCCGCTGATGCCGGAACCAATTACAATCGCGTCGTATGTTGTCATCGTGATGGATTAATGGATTAAAGAGCCCAGGCTTTTTGCTGGGGTTTGATTGGTGTACAGCCTTCGTACCTGCCAGGAACGGCTACATACGCCAGTGCCTGTTTAGCCCCAATCTCGGAAGTGAAATAGCCGAGCATGGTGAGTTCTTTGGCCAGTTGAAAAAAGTTGGGTTCTTTTTTGGTGCCAGGAGCCAGGGGTTTGGCTTTTGCATTTTTATCCTTCTGCTCATTTACTACCTCCTGCAAAATCACCTTCCGGTTCTCAGCAGTGATGTTGGCAAAACTGCCAGAGAATTTTTTGTCT
>JBDTEB010000437.1:0-5119 GCA_039922795.1 Chitinophagaceae bacterium | reverse complement strand
GTTCCCAAATTGGGAAAGGAACGTCTTTTAAAATATTAATGGAAACCTTTTTGCTTTCTTCAAGGCAGCCATGGTCCACGTCGTCTTTTACAAACACGGCATATTGGTGATCACTTTGCCTTTGCTGTAATTCCCGCAAAATTTCCAATGCGACGATTTCCATGCCATGCTTCTTCCGGCGAAAAAGACGTTGGACTTCAATAGCAACTCTCATAATGATTTTCTTTAGATATTAGATTCAGAACGTAACCAATAAAAACTAATAAAGTCAACTAAAATTGTGGGGTACCAAAATAATATACCTGATTATTATCAATTGTTTTTAAACAATTAAGCTTACCCATAGCCGTTTTTATAAGTTTCTCACATCCGCCAGATTTGTCTATCGCAATTCGGGATCTGAATGACACAATATTATTTATGGAAAGAATTTTATGGATTTCGTTAGGCCTGGTGTTTTACACTTACCTGGGTTACGGGGTAATTCTTTACCTTTTGGTGATCCTTCGCCGATTGGTCGGTACTATTCCAAAACTGCCTGAAAATTATGAGCCATTTGTAACACTCGTGATACCTTGTTATAATGAGTCGGATATTTTTGCTGCCAAGATTCAGAACTGTAAGGCCCTGGATTATCCCTCCAACAAATTGAAGATGGTGTTTATTACCGATGGTTCTACTGATGGCAGTGAACACCATTTGAAGGCCTGGCCGGAAATCACAGTATATCACGAACAAAGGCGGGCAGGAAAGACAGCTGCTGAAAACAGGGTGATGAAGTTTGTGGAAACGCCTGTAGTTATCTTCTCTGACGCAAACACGATGCTCAACACAGGTGCTGTAAGAAATATGGTAAAACATTTTTCGGATGATCGCGTGGGTTGCGTGTCCGGTGAGAAGAAGATCATCAGTGAGTCTTCGGATAATGCGAGCGCAGCAGGCGAAGGAATTTACTGGAAATACGAATCGTTTCTAAAAAGACTGGATTCGGAACTTTATAGCGCTGTTGGCGCAGCGGGAGAATTGGTAGCCTTTAGAACGAGTTTATATCGGGATCTGCCCGAAGATACATTGCTTGACGACTTCATGCAATCTATGCAGATAGCAGCCGGAGGAAGCAGAATCGTTTATGAATCTGATGCGTACGCTACTGAATCTGCCTCAGAGAATGTGCATGAAGAACTTAAAAGAAAGGTAAGGATATGCACTGGTGGATGGCAGTCAATGGTTCGCCTTTCCGGAAAGCTTAGCCTCATCAAAACACCTACATTGTATTTCCAGTATATTTCTCATCGCGTGCTGCGATGGACCATCGCTCCATTTTTATTGTTGATTGTTTTTATGCTGAATGTTCCGCTGGCATTTATGGGTGATCGTTTCTATGTTTTTATGATGATCGCCCAGTTAACGTTTTATCTGGCTGCTTTTACCGGGTTAATTCTTGAAAATAGAAAACTGAGATTCAAGCTGCTCTTCGTTCCCTATTATTTTTTTATCATGAACTATGCTGTGTTGGCGGGGCTGGTAAGATATCTCACATCCAGGCAGGTTGGAACCTGGGAAAAGGCAGAACGAAAAAAAGTTTCTTTAACTCACTAATATTATTGCCACTTAATTTTCTTTTTGAGCATTAATCCGCTCTGGTTTTTTATCCTAATCCCAATCCTATGAAACCGTTTCCCTATTTGTGGGTGATCAAATATTTTATTGCCGGCTTTCTGGTCGGCGTATTGATTATCCTGGCCGATATTCTGCTGAATGACAGAATAGGCTTTGGTCAGCCATTGTTTAGCGCTGTTCGCTACAGTTACGAGTTTATTTTGATTATTTTATCCCCCCTTTACCTAAGCCTTCTTTTCGGAATCATCGGCCTGCAAAAAGTTCGTTTCATCAGAACCCGTGAACTGTTTCACGGAGAAGTGCTGGCGAAACAGATGGTAGCCAGTGCGAGCGATACTCATATGAAATTAATCGGCCAGATAGTATCACAGTTGAATGAAATCATAGTGATTTCCGATGCTTCAGGAAACATGGAATGGATAAACGCAAGTTTTACCGTTGCAACCGGGTACACGCTCACTGAGGTGTACGGCAAGCATCTTCTCGATTTTTTACCGGTAGCCCCTGAGAGTAAGGGAGTGCTGGATAAAATGAGGGCAGACGTTATGAAAGGCAATACTGCCAAGGAAGAGTTACTGATGCTACACAAAAATAGCACTCCGGTATGGATGTATGTCAGCGTGAAGCCGATTTTTGATGAAGCGGGTACACTCAAGAATTACGTCTCTGTTCTTAATGATATCAGTATGCGAAAACAGAGGGAACTAGCCATACAAACGCTGGCACATGAAATTGGAAATTACAAGCTGGCTATCGATCAGTCAGCGATGGTGGCAGTATTTGATTCAGAAGGAAAGATCGTTCGCGTTAATCAGAAGTTTTGCGAAATAAATCAGCTCTCAGAAGAGCTATTAATTGGCGCAGACTACCGCAACTTCGGATTTACACCGAGGGACGAGACGGAAGTACACGCTATTTGGGCTACCCTGCGAACGGGAACAACCTGGAAGGGAGAACTCGAAAATGTCAGTAAAAAGGGAATAGCCTATTGGGCAGATACCACCATTGTTCCCTTGACATTTGCTGATGGCACAGAGGCGAAATTTATATTGATGCAGCAGGATATTACCGCTACAAAAGAAGCCGAGCTGCTGTTGAAAAAAAGTGAGCGCGAGAAAGCAATTGTCTTAAGTAATACGCAGACAATAATTTGTATTCATGATATGAACGGGGTTATGCTCGATATCAATCCCGCAGCGGAAAAGGCAAGCGGCTTCAAAAAAGAGGAAATTGTAGGGATGCACCTAAGGCTGATCGTTACGCCCGAATACCAGCCAGCATTCGATGAGTACCTTTCGGAAATCAAGTCTGCTGACTTTGCAAGCGGAGCCTTGCAGATCTTCACCAGGTCAGGTGTCAAGAGAGTCTGGCATTACCAGAATACCGTTTACAAAGATGAAACAGGTACTCAATATGTAATTGCGAGTGCCATTGATGTCACGGAATCTGTTAAAGCTCAAAATGAGATCGAAAGGCAGGAACAATTCATTCGCCAGATCATCGATAACAGTCCGAATGTAATTTTCATGCTCAATGAGCATCGTGAAGTGGTATTAGCCAATAAGACCTTTTCAAATTTTTATTCTTATAACGTTGCCGATCTTCCACTGGCAGACTCCTTGTCACAGGGCGATGAAGATATCTTTTTGGGAAATGGGCAGAACCTGTTTGATATGAGCGATGAGGAGATAAGACAAAAGGAGGGATGCATCAGGAGCCGCTCAGGGGATGTTCTTTCCAGCTTTAATGTAATAAAAAAGTGCTTCAGAGATAAGAAAGGGAAAAGATTTTTAATGGGCTATGGTATGGATATCACAAAACGCTACCAGATTGAATCGGACCTACTTATTGCCAATAAGCTTGTAGAAAAATCTCTCAAGGTTAAAGACCAGTTTATCTCAAACATGAGTCATGAAATCAGAACGCCTTTAAATGCGGTCATCGGATTTACGGATCTGTTAGCTGAAACGACATTAAACCCAAAACAAACCGAATTCGTGGAAATTGTGAAAACGGCTTCCGTCAATTTGCTGGGCATCATCAATAACATTCTTGATTTATCAAAAATTGAAGCCAGTAACCTGGTGCTTGAAAGTGCGCCGGTCAAATTGCAAAGCAGCATTAATGACGTGGTGAAGATACTTGAAATTAAGGCCAAAGTAAAAGGTCTCGAAATTCTTACAAAGTTTGATGATGACCTGCCTGAGTATGTTCTGGGTGATCAACTGCGGGTAAACCAGATTCTTTTTAACCTGATTAGCAATGCGATAAAATTTACAGATACCGGTTCGGTAGAAATCGGTTGTCACCGGGTTGAGGGACCAGATGCCGGTTTCGAATATGTGGCTTTTTCAGTAGCAGATACAGGAATAGGTGTGCCCGAAGAAAAGCAACATCAGATTTTCGAGAGATTTTCACAAGCGAATACAAACACACAGCGATTGTATGGTGGCACCGGTTTGGGCCTTAATATCACGCAAAGTATTGTTGACCTATTCAGGGGAACGATATCGATAAACAGTGAGGTAGGTAAAGGGACAGTGTTTACCGTTGTATTGCCACTCAGAAAATGTCAGGAAAACTTTGTGATACCAGACGTTAAAAATGTTGAAACCAGGAATGTAAATGCTAGACAGATCAAAGGAAAGGTCCGTATTCTGCTGGCTGAAGACAACATGGTAAACGCCATGTTGGCCACCGAAGTGCTAACTAATAAAGGATTTGTCCTTACCCATGTTACCAATGGTGAGCTAGCCGTTGAGATAATTCAGAAAGAACATTTCGACCTGATATTAATGGATATTCAAATGCCGGTAATGAACGGAATCGATGCGACGATAGCCATCAGGCAACTGGCCGGACACACCTCCCAAATACCCATCATCGCAATGACGGCTCATTCATTGAATGGAGAAATGAATAATTGTTATAACAGCGGAATGAATGGCTACGTCTCCAAGCCGTTTAGAGCGACAGAACTTTTAGAGAAAATAAACAGTCTCATAAAACACAAAGACGCTGCCTGAGGATTTTCCTGTAAAACACATTGATTAATCCAACCTCTTTTACCTATGAATGACAAGATAATTCCACTCGATTTAACCTATCTCTATACCCTGACAGAAGGGAATCAAAAATTTACAAAGTTGTTACTTACCAGCGCCATACAAGATATAAAGTCGAAAATGACTTTGTTGATTGAATGCTGGAGGCTTAAGGATGCCGGTGGTTTAAGACAAGCTGCTCATTCCCTGATTTCGCTGGCTGCTATTGCGGGTATGCCATTGGTTTCGGAATGGTGCAGGGAGCTGGAGCATGCCTTTACAGAACAGAACTTCCAGGAAGACATGGCGCCTATTGTTGAGAATATTGTTGAGGTATGGTCCGATGCGCAACCCCAGTTAATCCACCTGATAAAGTCATAGCTCTGATAAAAATCAACTATTAATATTAGTCGGATCCCTGCAAAAAAAGAAAGCAGTTTTCCTGTTAACAGACC
>JBDTEB010000436.1:0-11764 GCA_039922795.1 Chitinophagaceae bacterium | reverse complement strand
CGTTGCACATAGATCTCGCAATCGAAACCTGTATCGCGGATGTTTTTACCCAGCCATCCATTGGCCTTTGCCTCCTCAATAGCTGTTTCCAGAATATTCGTGATCCAGGCGTACTCGCCGCGTATGTATATATAGGTGCGTGAACTGCCGAGAGCAAAAGAAGAAACGATCAAGCCCTCGATGAGCAGATGCGGAAGAAACTCCATGAGGTAACGGTCCTTGAAAGTACCGGGTTCGCTTTCGTCGGCATTGCAAACAAGGTAACGTGGAACGCCTTCCGGTTTTGCCAGGAAACTCCATTTCATGCCGGTTGGAAAACCTGCGCCGCCTCTTCCTCTTAAGCCGCTTTTCTTTATCTCGTCAACAATATCGGCGGGCGTCATGGTAAAGGCCTTTTCTACGCTCCGGTAACCTCCTTCGCGACGATAAACGTCATACCCTCGAATTCCTGGTACCTGCTCTTTTTCCAGTAATAATTTTCTACCCATTCGATATATTTTATGCCGAAAGGTGCGATGAGCACCAGTAAATTTAATTGGTCAGCGCAGCTTTCTGTCTGCATTCATCAACAAGTGCATCTATTTTTTCCGGCGTCAGATGCTCCCGGTAATGCTGACCGAGCTGCATCATTGGGGCATAACCACAAGCGCCAAGACACTCCACCGTTTTCAGCGTGAACATGCCGTCGACTGTGGTCTCGCCATTTGCTATTCCCAGTTTCTTTTTGATATACTCTATGATCTGGTCACTGCCTCTCAGCATGCATGGACCGGTCTGACAAACTTCTAACAGGTATCTGCCGACCGGCTTCAAATTATACATGGAATAGAAGCTTGCCACCTCGTAAACTTCGATCGGTTCAATGTTCAACAGGGTAGCCACGTAATCCATCACGGGAACATCTAGCCAGCCGCCGAATTCATCCTGTGCAAGGTGCAACACCGGAAGGAGTGCACTCTTGTATTTGCCCTCAGGGTAACGGGCAATGATTTCGGTGATCTTTTCTAATTTTTCGGGCGGAAACTCCATGATATATTTTATTGCAGAAAATCGAATTGTTTGAAAAGCTTTAACCATCCATTTCACCGGCGATCAGGTTAAGACTGCTTAGTGTTACTATTGCATCACTTAGCATACTTCCTTTAACCAGTTCATTATAAGCCTGATAATAAATGAAACACGGCCTCCTGAAATGCAGCCGGTACGGAGTGCGTCCGCCATCGCTGATCAGGTAATATCCGACCTCGCCGTTACCCCCTTCCACTGAATGATACACTTCACCTTTGGGGATATCGGTTTCCCCCATCACAATTTTGAAGTGATAGATAAGCGCTTCCATCTTGGTATAGACATCTTTCTTTTCGGGAAGATAATATTCAGGTACATCCGCATGAAACACTTCTGCATCGGCTCCTTTAAACTCCTGCACCTTTCGGTATGCCTGCGTAATGATACTCAATGACTGATTCATCTCTTCGTTACGAACCATAAAACGGTCGTAATTATCTCCGGTTTTCCCAACGGGAACGATGAAATCAAAATCTTCGTAACTGCTATAAGGACTATGTACCCTTACATCGTAATCAACACCCGCTGCTCTGAGGTTTGGACCCGTAAAACCATAATTAAGCGCCCTTTCTGCACTGATCGCGCCGCCACCAATGGTGCGCTCCATGAAAATTCGATTGCGCATGAAGAGATTATTAAACTCTTTCAGCACTTTTGGATATTCATCAAGAAAACGTTCAAGTTTCGTGAAAGCTGTATTGGTGAAATTTCTTTCAAAACCACCGATGCGACCAATATTGGTAGTGAGCCGGGATCCGCAGATTTCCTCATAAATTTCATAAATCAGCTCACGGTATTGCATTACGTAAAGGAAGCCGGTGAAAGCCCCGGTATCTACTCCTACAATTGAGTTACAAATCAGGTGATCGGAGATCCTGGCGAGTTCCATGATAATGACCCGGAGGTAATCAACACGTTTGGGAAGGGTGAGACCGAGTAATTTTTCGCAAGTCTGGTGCCAGCCCATATTATTAATGGGACTTGAACAATAGTTCATCCGGTCTGTGAGCGGGGTGATCTGGTAGAGCGGACGTCTTTCCGCAATTTTCTCAAAAGCCCTGTGAATGTAACCGATGGTTTGTTCAGCATTCACGATCCTTTCACCATCGAGCTGAAGAATATTTTGGAAAACTCCGTGCGTTGCCGGATGAGTAGGCCCCAGGTTAAGGGTCGTTGTTGTTTTCTCGATACTGCCTTCCGGTAATTTTATGTGGTGGTCAACCATGTAAAGTTGGATTCTTGTTCCTTGTTGAATATTAAGTTGTTCGAATTCGCATTACCTGCCAAACATCTCATCGTCCTTGTCTCTCCGGCTCTGATCCTCCAATGGAAATTCTTTTCTCATGGGAAAATAATTCATCTCATCCACGTTCTGGATTCTTTTCAAATTCGGATGCCCAATGAAATTGACACCATAAAAATCATAGGTTTCACGTTCCATCCAGTTAGCGGATTCATACAACGCAGAGGCTGTGAATACATCCGGTTTTGCGATGTCGGTATACACTTTGAAGCGTAACCTGGTATTGTCGGTCATATTGTGCAACAGGTAAACCATGGCCAGCTCCTCTCCTTTTCTATCCGGATAATGAACTGCGCAGAGATCGGTAAGGAAACGAAACTTCAATTGCGGATCGTCATACAGGAACTGCATAATTTTAAGGTTCAGATCCTTCGGTGCCGAAAAGGTGAGCAGTCCGTAAGGTTCCTCCCAGCTATGCAGCTCTTCTCCGAATTTTTCGGTCAGTCGCTGTTGTACCGTCTCGTTGGTTAAAGTCATTGTTGCTTGTTAAGTCGATAGCCCATTATTGAATTCCGTAGCTCGTCATCAGTTCCTGGTACTTCTCGCCGTTTCTTCTCCTGATACTTTCGTGCTCGATTAACTCCTGGATCTTCAAAATTCCATCAATAATGCCTTCAGGCCTTGGAGGACAGCCGGGAACATACACATCAACAGGAATAATTTGATCGATTCCCTGGAGTACAGAGTATGAATCAAATATTCCGCCGCTGCAAGCGCAGGCGCCGACTGACAGAACCCAGCGCGGTTCTGCCATCTGCAGATAGACCTGTCTTAAAACAGGCCCCATCTTTTTTGCGATCGTACCCATTACCATGAGCAGATCGCACTGGCGCGGTGAAAACCCGATTCTCTCGGCTCCAAAACGTGCCAGGTCATAGTTTGCCCCCATCGTAGCCATAAATTCGATACCACAGCAGGATGTTGCAAAGGGCAAGGGCCAGATGCTGTTCTTTCTCGCCAGACCAACTACAGAACTTAGTTTGGTGACAAAATAACCATCACCGCCATCACCAAGGGGCATCTCAGACAGAGATACAGGTTTCCCTCCTTCGTTTTTGATATTATATTGTACTGGACGTGCCATAATTTTCTGCTTTTGCCCTTGTGGGCCGTTAATTGCTGATTAGCTGAATCCTTATAACAAATCGTTGATCTTCTTGTTTCCAGCTGCGGATAATACTTTAGCATTACTCTGTTTATTCTTCCCAGTCCAACGCTCCCTTCTTGATGATATAGAGAAAACCGGCCATAAAAAAACCCGTGAACATAAGCACAGCCACAAAGCCATTCCACCCAAGCTCCCGGAAATTGACCGCATATGGATAGAAAAATATCACTTCAACATCAAACAGCACAAATAGAATCGCCACCAGAAAATATTTGATCGCCATGGGTTGACGGGCGTTACCTACACTTTCAATACCACTTTCAAAATTTTCTAATTTATCGCTGGTTTTTCTTTTCGGACCAAGATAATGTGTGAGCCCCATCATGGCTCCCACAAAAATAACGGCAAAGACCAGCTGCAAAGCAATTGGCAGATAATTCGCTGAACTGCCGGTATTCGCGGCGATGGCCTGAAGAAAGAAAATGTTCATGGAAGGCTGGATATCAGGCAAAAATAAGGTAGCGTATTGAGATTACCATTTACAATACGAAAAATCCCCTGCATTGATTTGCAGGGGATTTGTGACAATGATCATTGCCAGTAATAATACAAGGACCTCAACATTGACTCGCTCGTTTAAGCAAGAAATCATCCGTCATTGCTGTTTTCTTATTATCATTTTAGGGCTTTTTCTTACCTGAAGGTTTCTTGGCCGGAGATTTCGTCGACGTTGATTTTTTCGCCTGGCTCGATGATGCCTGTCTTTGAGTTGGTGCCGGTTTAGTCAGTATGTCAATATATTTCTGTGCATCGGCATTCGAAGAATCGAGTTCGACGATAGATTTTAATTGAGATACTGCAGAGTCCTTGTCTTTAACCACGTTGGCGTAATAGCTGGCCAGGTAACCGTGTGCAGCAATCAACTGGGTCTTGTACTTTTCTCTCGCCGTATCTGCGTAGGCAATCAGCCTTTTGTTAGGCTCAACCGCCAGTCCCTTTTCATTGGAAGTATCCTGAGCCTGGGCAGCACGAGCGCACCACAGGTAGCCAAAAATTTCCGTTGGATATTTTACCGTGTAAACACCGCAAAATATACTGTCTGCAGCGACATAATTTCCAGCCTGATAATTTGCATAACCCAGGTCATACAGATCCCGGTTGGTAGGATCTTTCTTCATAAGATAGATCTTCTTCAACCAGTTTCCCTGCTCAACAAAGTTTTTCGACTTTCCAGCGAGACTTGCCGCTTCGGCCATAAGATTCTGCTTGCCGGCCGCAGTTGTATCCAGTTCAACCGCTTTCTGATAATTGGTAAATGCCTCCGCTTCATTGCCGGGGAACTTACTCAGCAAAGTTGCTCTGAAGCTGTAATCTTTTGGAATAAATGCATCTGCTTTTTGCTTGGCAAAGTATTGATCCAGATAGGTTTTAGCGTTTGCAGAATCTTTCAATTCATCATAGCTGTAGGCTATAAGCTTGTAATACCTTGGATCTGCCTGAGCTCCAAGCTGCGCAACTTTTATTTTGGCAGAATCGATGGATGTCTGGAAGTTCTTGGCAGCATACAACAAACTGATCCTGTCATAGTCATTCGATGGTTTTACATCTGATACAGCCAGGTACCTGTTAAAAAATTCTTTTGATTTGTTGATATCCCTTGTGTACCAATAATCGTACAATTGGTAGAAAGCAGGAGCATAATTTGGATCGAGTTGAACTGCTTCCTCAAATGCAGGTAGAAAGTATTCAGGATTGTTCTGTGTGAGATAAACCCTGCCGATTTCATATTTGGCGGCAGCCAGCTTTGGATCAAGCGTTAAAGCCTTGTTGAAAGCGGTAACGGCCCCACCCCCATCAATCATTTTCCTGTGAGCCTGACCAATTCTGATAAACGACTCTGCTGTTCTCGGATCTCTCTTTTCGTTAGCAACCGAATTGAGCGTTGCAAGTGCATAGGCCGCGTCACCATAAGGAGCGTCTATATTTGCCTTCGCAATGGCATTCAGCACATTGATATCTTTGTTTTTGGTTAAACCGATGGCTGCAATAAAATGCTGCCTGGCGTCACTCGTTTTGTTTTCCATCAATTCGATCTCTCCTTCTCCAACAAGCATAAGCGGAGCATTACCATTAGTAGATAGCATTTTCTGATACAATGCTTTTGCAGCAGTGGAATCATCGAGTTCAATCAGTGTCTGTCCAAGCCAGTAGGCAGCATCGATATTATTTGGATTCGCATCCAGCGCTTTTTGAAATTGTTCCCTGGCGCTAAGATATCGTTCATAATAAAAAAATTTTTTCCCCTGGTCAACACTCTGTGAATGAAGCTGTTTGCAAGCAAAAAATAATAGAGCAATGATGGTGACTTTCTTCATATTTATAACCCCTTTTGATTTTAAGTGTATTAATGACAATGATAATGAAAATTATTCATTAAGTCCCGCGTTCCTGACTTCAAAACTCATTTTTGCGGGCCACAGATAAGCTCTTCGGAAGATGAGCTGCCCTCTTTCATAGATAAGAAAATTGACAAATCCGCTGCCCAGTCCCTGATAATTTTCTTTGAGGATATAATACAAACCGCGGACCAAAGGATATCTTCTGGTCGCAATATTTGCCTGGTAGGGCTTAACATATGCTGTAGGGCTGCATATCATGCATTCAATTGACGCAATTTTAACTTTTTTTAAGAAACTGGTAGAGGATGTATCTTCCGGGTTTCCGATCCAGCTTACTCCGACCAGGCCTATTGCGTCTGTATTATTGGATATATAATCAATTACGCCAAGGCTGTTTTTTGCTGCCATTACATTTGACCCGAAAGGCTGGCCTCTTGCAAATGAATCCATCGCATACCTTACCGTGCTTGTTGCTGAAAGGCCATCCATCACTACCTTATACTTGTAGCCGCTGGTCCCTTTTACCATTGAGCGAAGATCGGTCATATCGAAAATGGAGTCCTTTGACTTATTATTTACCAGCACCGCGATAGCATCGAATGCCATTTTCCCCTGGATAGGGTTGAAGTTTAATGTATCCCGCATGATCTTTTCCTCATTAGGCTTTAGCGGACGGGTGACGATGATCATCCTGATGCTATCATATTTCAGATCCCTCAGGCAATCAGCCTCCGGCTTGTAATGCGGAATAATATGTGCGTTGCCAAAAGCCGACTCGAATACCTCGATCTGTGAGTCAATGATCGGTTTAAAAGACTCATCTACACTTATATGTATGGTACCGCTGCTGATCGTATCGCCCCGATACTTTACATTATCATTGGATCCGCAGCCAACCAGTAAAAGTGCAAGAACCCCGTTGATTACATGGGCCGCCTTTCTCCAGAGAAAACTTGTTCGATCTGCCATTCTCATTCTGTATAATAATTTTTTTTGTAACCCCTGTAAATCCTCCAGGCACCATAAACGATACATAATCCGGCGAAGAAATACATTAATACCGGTTCTATATCAAACTGCACGCCCTTTCCCGGCGCAAACATAAAATAAACCCCAAACCCGAAGATGACCAGGCCCATGCCAAAGTCGACGATAGAACGCATCTGGGAATAGTTCTTACGCCTCCTTTCCTCAGTACGATTTTCCATGAGTGTAAATTTATTGGTGAAGTTGATATTTACAATAGATCCAAGCCGCCGGTTTGGGTGAACAAAACAGAAACTTTAGTAATTGCCAAGTTATAACAATTTATTCTTCGGTCATTTGGAACACGACCGGCAGCATAAAGTAAACTGCTGCTGGCTTGCCTCTGAACACGCCTGGTTTCCATTTTGGCATTTTTTTCAGCACCCTCATTACTTCCTGTTCAAACTTAATACCTCCTGCTTCCTTGAAGATCACCTGTGAAATGGTTCCATCCTTATCAACTACAAATCGGGCGACCACGCGGACGCTATTGCCCGGGCTCATCTGATCCTCGGGATTGCGAAGATTTCTTGAAAGGAAGCGTTTTAAAGCTTCGATGCCTCCGGGAAACTCGGGCATCACATCGGCTGTTACCAGCACTTCGTCTTTAGCTTCGGGCGAAGGCTCGGCTTTCACCGCCACTTCAGCTTTCCCCTCACTGGCTGCCGCGACCGGGCCATCTCCAATGGCCGGATCACCATCATGATCAATCAAACCTATCAGTTTATTATCGAGTTGCTCATTTAAGGGAACCTCAGTTTTCGCTTCCTCCTTTGAAATCACTGGATTTCCATTGCTGACAGAGGCCACTTTTGTTGCGAAAGATTGCTTTGGCAGCTCTACCACTTTTGGCGGAGCAACCAGCGCGATGTCGATTACCGGTATGTCAATAGCCACCTTATCACCAGTGGCGACTGATCGGTCGAAAAAACTCCAGGCAGATAAAATGGTGACCGCGCTAAACATGATCGCCAGTGACATATAAAGATGCCTGGGATAATTCTTTCTCAACGTGTAAGCCCCGTATTCCTTGTTGCGGTTCTGAAATAGAATGTCAAGAAGGTTAGCTGTTAAAATATTTTCTGAGCTCATAAAATGATTTTTATTTATTGGCGGTGGTTAAATAAACTGGCAATACATACATTGCCATTACAAAATGTTTATCTGGATTTATTTCCTAACTCAGCGCTGAACTCCATTATCAGATGCATGGCATGCAGGTTTCCATAGCATTGGTGCATGCGGATCACCCCAAAAATCTAATACCTATATTTGCCGGCAATGAAAATCCTCATGGTTTGCCTCGGCAATATTTGTCGCAGTCCGCTTGCCGAAGCTGTTCTGCAGCAGAAGGCATCTCAGGCCGGCTTAAACTGGAAGATCGATAGCGCCGGAACCTACGACATGCCAATGGGCAAGGCGCCACACCCACTTTCCCAGAAGGTAGCGTTGGTCCATGGCATCGATATCTGTTCACAACGTTCAAGAAGGTTTACCGCTGATGATTTTCTCAATTATGACAGGCTTTATGCGTTGTCTGATGATGTAATGGAAGAAATGAAAACGATCGGGGCTAACAGGTACGACCCCACGAAGACGGCCTTGCTGATGAACGAAGTCTTTCCGGGAGAAAACCTCAACGTGGATGATCCCTGGGGCGGTTCGGAGTCAGGATTTCAGCAAGCTTACGACCTGATTGCCGCCGCCTGCGATTCCATCATAGGGCGATATAAAAACAATTAAAGATTTAGAAGAGTTCTAGCAATGGCCAAACCCAGCATACCACAAGGCATGAGAGATTTCGGACCCGAAACGGTTCGCAAACGCAATTACATATTTTCTATCATCAGGAACACTTTTGAACTTTATGGATTTCAGCCACTGGAAACGCCCGCCATGGAACAGCTCGAAACCCTGATGGGAAAATATGGCGACGAAGGAGATAAGCTCATGTTCAAAGTGTTAAACAACGGGCTAAACGATCCAAAAAACGTGGAAAAATCCAGGATTGCCTTCGATCAGGTGCTAACAGGAAAATCGGATAAAAATCTTACGGAACGCGCACTTAAATATGACCTCACGATCCCCTTCGCGAGATATGTGGCTATGAATGCAGGGCTGCTGAGCTTTCCTTTCAAACGCTACCAGATCCAGCCGGTATGGAGAGCCGACCGTCCGCAGAAGGGCCGCTACCGCGAGTTCTACCAGTGTGATGCCGATATCGTGGGAAGCAGATCTTTACTCAATGAACTGGAACTGGCACTTATTTATACCGAGGTATTGTCAAAACTCAAACTGAATGGTTTTCGCGTGCTGGTGAATAATAGAAAAGTTCTGAAAGGCATCATCGAAGTCTGCGGCCTGGAAGAATGGGAGAAAAAAGTGCTTGTGATCATTGATAAAACGGATAAGATAGGAATTGAAGGCGTTCGCACAGAAATGCAGAATGAAGCGATTCCGACGGATAAAGTACACCGGCTGATAAAAATCTATTCCTACGATGGAGATAATTTGGCCAAGATCAATTTTTTGAGAGATCTTTTTGGTGAATCGGTTGAAGGAATGGCTGGCCTTGATGAACTCGAACAACTTATTCTCGACTTTGCAACTTTCAACCCGGAAAGCGCTGCTTTACAGATAGATCTGACCCTCGCCCGTGGGCTCGACTATTACACCGGTATTATTTTCGAAGCCCGCGCCCCAGGGCAAGTGAAAATCGGAAGTATCGGTGGAGGTGGCCGTTATGATGACCTTACTGGTTTATTTGGTGTACCTGACATACCCGGTGTGGGCATTTCATTTGGTGTGGATCGCATCTACGATGTGCTGGAGGAACTCAATCTTTTTCCTACAGATGTTCACAAAGGCACAAACGTGTTATTTTATAATCTTGGGAAAGAAGAAAGCCGACTGGCATTCAGGCTGATGCAGAATCTACGGATCGCGGGCATCTCTTGCGAGATATACCACGAAGAAGCAAAATTCGACAAGCAGTTTAAGTATGCCGAAAGGAAGAAGATTCCTTTTGCGGTAATTATCGGAGAGCAGGAGCTGGCTTCCGAAACTGTAATCATCAGGGACCTCGGCAGAAGAGAACAGGAAGTTTTGGGAACAGAAGGTTTTGCCTCGGGAGCAAAAGCATTCATGGCCCCCAGGTTATAGGTTTTCAAAGATGATGGTAGATCCTTGTCCAACCCCGATACATGTCGTGGAGACTCCATATTTTATGCCCGTTCTTTTCATCTCATGAATGAGGGTGGTGCAAATACGGGCGCCGTTCGAACCCAGGGGATTGCCAATAGCAATAGAACCACCATTTACATTTACAATTTTCGGGTCTATTTCCAGTTCCCGGATGCAGGCGATAACCTGTACGGCAAAAGATTCATTGATCTCCCAAAGGCCGATATCAGAAACTTTCAAACCCGCGCGCGAGAGAGCTTTGAGCGTCGCCGGTACGGGCCCGGTTCCCATCAGTGCGGGCTCAACACCTGCCACGGCCATGGCCTTTACTTTAACCAAAGGCGCGAGGTGAAAAGAACGCATTGCCTGGTCGCTAGCCAGCAGCAGACAGGAAGCGCCGTCATTTATTCCGCTTGCATTTCCAGCAGTAACAGTGCCATCCTTTGAGAAAACTGGCTTGAGGCGTTCTAGCATTTGCAGGGAACTATGTCGTGGGCATTCATCTTTCAGGCTCGAAAGACCCTTTACAGGTAGTATTTCTTCAGTCCACTTTCCCGCCCCGAGTGCCCTGAAATACTTTTCATGACTTTGCAAGGCAAATTCATCCTGCTCAACCCTTGAAATTCTTTTTGATTTCGCCAACAGATCGGCTGTTTGGCCCATGGTAAGCGCGTAATTCATCCTTACAAGTTCCGGATTGGTAAAGCGCCAACCGATCGTTGAATCTACCAGATCAATTTTATCGCCCGACCTTAAGGCGACAAACGGTGCCCGGCTCATGCTTTCCACTCCACCAGCCAGGTAAAGCTGGCCTTCCCGGCAGGCCAGGGCGCGGGCGGCATCGATCACTGCCTGCATGCCGCTTCCGCAAAGCCTGTTCACCGTACTTCCTGCGGTGGTAACCGGCAAACCAGCGAGCAGTGCAGACATCCGGGCAACATTCCGGCAGTCTTCCCCACCCTGGTTCGCGTCGCCGGCGATCACGTCTTCGATGGCATTGTGATCAAGACCAGGATTGCGTTCCAGTAATGCCATGATCGTTATAGCGAAAAGATCGTCTGCCCGAATACCGCTTAAAATACCACCATGCCTGCCTACCGGCGTCCTCACTGCGTCAATAACATAAACTGGCTCCATACTCGGTGAATCTGATTTTTGCAAAGATAGTGGAGGGTGAAAATTCAAAGTTCTTTCCCTTCGCTCCATTAACCAATCCCTGATGGTTCAGGAATGCTAAAAATCAATCCAGTCGCGAGGAAAGGCCTTTCCTGAAAAAAAATTGGGGTATATTTGCCGCTATGTCTCCGGTGAAATCTAATATCAGGCAACTTTCTCTTACCCAGCTCGAAGAATATTTTGCGGTATTGGGAGAAAAGAAGTTCAGGGCAAAACAGGTTCATGAATGGCTCTGGAAAAAACATGCCCACAGTTTCGAAGAATTGACAAATATCAGCAAGGAGTTGCGCACCTCACTAGCCGAAACTTTTACCTTTCCTGCGCTTACGGTTGATACGAACCAGTATTCAGCCGACACAACGATTAAATCCCGTTTTAAAACACATGACGGTCATTTTGTAGAAGGAGTTCTTATCCCCACCGAATCAAGATTTACTGCTTGTGTAAGCTCACAAATCGGCTGCTCACTTGCTTGCAAATTCTGCGCAACAGGCTATATGG
>JBDTEB010000435.1:0-4664 GCA_039922795.1 Chitinophagaceae bacterium | reverse complement strand
AAAAGATTTTTCATAATAAAAATTTAGGCATTATTGCAATCACAACATTTCTGGCTCCAGGTATTATTTTATAAACGGTAGGGGATCTCGCAGAGAAAATGAACTCGGAGGGATCGTTTGGCATCTTGCCTGGGTCGTTTTATCAGCAAACGTATTTGGCTCGATCGTTTACCGAATTCTTTCATAAGAAAACATCTCTACAATTGTATAAAGAAAGTCATAGTAAAATGCCTGGAGTATTCAACCCGTATCAAAATTTCTTCAATCCGTGTCATTTTTCATAAAGAATCCCCCGTGCCAATTTTGTTGTCCCGGTGAGCGAAGGGGCTTTAAAATAAATAGTCAAGTGGCTAAAATAGATAATTATTGGCTTGTAGGGAAACATTGATTGCATTTCTTCCTGCTGAGAAGGATATCTGACTATTTATGTAAGGATGCAGGTAATCAGGAAAGGCAAGGATTCACCTGCGGCAGAGGTTCGATATGGTTGGCAGGCAGGAGAGATTGACCGTTGTCCGTTTTTTTCCTGCAATCTGGTGACTTCCGTCAAATAATAGGTTATTATTTTGGAAAAGTTTCGTAATATATGCCCGAATTAAAACAGGATGGTTGGAGGAACCGCGTTGCCGGATCATTGGAGACAACTCTACGGAATAAAAGTGTTGTTCTTCACATTTTGCCTGATTCAATAAAACGATTGCTTGTATGATGCCGCTCAACTGCCGTGATCAGAACATGATAGTCTCCACCCGCAAGACTTTGTCAAAAACATTATCCACAACTTTTAAAAGATCCAACCATCATGATTAAACGCTTGCTCTATGCGCTCATTTTGCCACTGCTGCTGCTTTCAGGCGCGGCATTTGCTCAATCCAGACAAGTCACCGGTAAGGTGACCGATACCTCCGGAGTGCCGGTTGGCAATGCTTCAGTGATTGTGAAAGGGAGCACTAAAGGCACACAAACATCCCTCGCTGGAACCTTTAGTATCAACGTTGAACCCGCAGCAAAAATCCTGGTCATCTCTTCCATTAATTTCGAACCACAGGAAGTTTCTATTGGAAATGGCACAGTGACTGTTTCCCTCAAACCTGCTGATGCATCGCTGGGTACGGTGACCGTTGTTGCGGTGGGGTATGGCACCCTGGAAAAAAGAGAAGTCTCCAGCGCGATCACGCATATTTCCGGAAAAGAATTATTATCCGTTGGAGGTAATGGTGCATTGATGTCTTTGCAGGGTAAAGTTGCGGGACTAACAATAACGAACACCGCATCGGCCGATCCTAACTCATCGCCCAGTATTCAGCTACGTGGCGTGTCATCGCGCAGTGCAGGCCTCGGCCCTTTATTCGTAATCAACGGTATTCCCGGAGGAAATATCGACAACCTCAATCAGAATGATATCGAATCGATAGACGTATTGAAAGGCGGTGCGGCTTCTGCGATCTACGGGACAAGAGGAAGCAATGGCGTAATCCTCATCACCACAAAAAAAGGCTCTTCAGAAGCCCAGACATTCTACGATGGGTATGCAAGTTTCGACATGCCCACCAACCAATTAAAAGTATTATCCCGGGAAGAATTTCTGGCCCACAAAGAACGCGGCGTTGATTTTAAAGGAAACACCAACTGGTTTAAAGCGGTAAGCAGGGATTTTGCACTTTCCAATAAACAAACGATGCAATTTTCCGGTGGTGGTGCACGAACAAATTACATTCTTTCTTTAGATTATCGGAAGGCGCAGGGGCTCGAACTCAGGTCAAACAAAACGGAGTATGGGGCGAGACTGAATTTAAACCATACGTCAGCAAACAACTTATACAATGTTGCCATCACTATTGCGTCCCGCATCCTGCGTTCAAATAATGCCAGTTCCGGTGCTTTCAGCCAGGGCATAACGTTGAATCCAACAATTCCCATTTACGATACATTGAATTCATTCAGGTACTTTAATATTCGCTCCGGTTTTTCTGGCGTTTATAATCCGGTGGAAGATTTAAACACGGTGGTAAGTGGAACGGAAGGAAAATATCTTGACTGGAGCGCTGCATTCAGATTGAATATTCTTAGAAACCTGTACACCACGGTAACACTGGGTGAGCAGAACCAGGATTTCTTTGGCTTTGGATTTACACCCTCTTATAACACCAGCCTGATCAATGCCAATGGAGGTAGAAATACCGCCAACAGGGCATATACAAAAAATGACCAGAAGACTTTTGAGTGGCTTGGAAACTACGGTGTAAAATTTGGTGACCATGATTTCAAGTTGCTTGGTGGTTATTCATACAATTATTTTCAGAGTTCGGGAGTAAACGCCTCAAACCAGGGTTTCCCATCAGATGTACTTACCTATAACAATCTCGGCACCGGAGCTTACGGTTTGCTGGTTGGCCAGCTCGGACTTGGTTCTTACAAGAACGACTCAAAACTGATCGCCTTTTTCGGTCGAATCAATTATGATTTTAATAAGAAGTATTTCATGTCTGCCAGTCTCCGCAGGGAAGGCTCGTCCAAGTTTGGATTCGATAATAAATGGGGCTATTTTCCTGCTGCTTCCGTTGGATGGAATATCAGCAATGAACCGTTTCTGCAAACAGCCACATGGCTCAGCAGTTTAAAACTGAGGGCTGATTATGGAGTTACCGGAAACCAGGACTTTGGAAATTATCTTTCTTTGGATACTTACGGCGGATTTGGCTATTACCAGTATAACACTCTTCCATACCAGGTTTGGGGACCAAGCCAGAATACCAATTACGATCTCAGATGGGAGAAAGCAGAAAACATAAATATAGGTATCGACTTCGACCTTCTTAAAAATACAATTTCTGGTAGTCTGAATTATTATGTCCGCACAAACAAAGATTTGCTGGGTTCATATAATGTTCCTGTTCCGCCAAATGTGCTGCCAACTACATTTGTCAATGTGGGCACCATGAAGAATTCAGGATTTGAAATACAGTTAAATGCCAGTATCATCCGCTCTAGGAATGTCAATTATTCTATCTCCTTCGCCGGTGCTACCAATCAGAACAATTTTGTTTCATTCTCCAACGATCTTTACAGGGGTCAGAAATTCTCGGATGTTGTGGGGATGCCTTCTCCCGGCTCACCAGGTACTGCGCAACGCATCGAGGAGGGACGCCGTATCGGCAGCTTTTACATGCTTCGTTCAGCAGGATATGACGCAACAGGAAGATTGCTTGTATATAATGCAGCCGGAAAAATTATACCGGGTAACTCGGCTACCGGGGCAGATAAACAATTTGTAGGAAACGGGTTGCCGAAATTCACCGCCAGCCTGGGTAATACCGTTACGTATCATAATTTTGATCTAAGTGTTTTCCTCAGAGGCGCTTTCGGCTATGACCTGTTTAATACGGTTGCCTTTTATGCCGGAACGCCGGTTACGCAAACGGGTGCCAATGTACTCAAATCCGCTTACAATGGCGGCAAGTATTCGGTGCTTACCAATGCCGCGACATACTCCAGCCTTTCGGATTATTTCCTTGAAAAAGGTGACTTCGTGAAAATTGATAACGTGGTGCTGGGTTACAATTTTAAATCTCCCGTAAAATATATCAACTCGGGCAGATTTTATGTTACGGGAAGAAACATTTACACCTTTACAAAATGGACAGGTGGCGATCCTGAATCCGTGCAAACAAACGGATTGACGCCAGGAATCAATGCCTCTTTATCCTACTATCCTTCCTCACTGCAATTGCTGGTTGGACTACAATTAAAATTTTAATGCGTAAAGCTTAATATATGAAACAGCTAAATAAATATGTCGTCATACTTGGTTGCGTACTCCTTGTTTTTTTCTATAGTTGTACGAAACTCAATGAGACGCTTTACGATAGGATCATTTCTGAAACATTTCTGCAGACAAAGGATGATGTTATCCGTGACTTCCTGAGATCCTTTGAGCATGGTTACTGGACCATCCAGGGTGGTGGGTTATTTTATGCGCAGGAACTTCCCACTGATGAACTGATGACACCAAATCGTGAGGGTGACTGGTTTGATGGCGGACTGTACCAGCGACTGCATTATCACACCTGGACGATACAGGATTCTTATACCAGTGACATGTGGACAGCACTGTTCCAGGGTATTGGTCTTGCCACAAATTCGCTGGAAGATATTCAGGCGATAGATCCTGCCCGTTTCGGGTTAACAGAAGCAGATAAGGCTGATTATATTGCGGAACTAAGAACGCACCGGGCCTGGTTCAATTTGCGTGCGCTCGATCTGTACCGGAATATTCCCATAGTCACCAAGATCAAGGGAGAGAATCTTATGCCTCCTCAATCAACTCCGCAGGAAACGTTTTCATTTATTGAAAAAGAACTGCTCGCATCCATTCCGGGTTTACCAACAAGGCAGAGCCTGGGTGTTAATGCCATCGGTCGCTGGACGAAAGCCGGTGCTGCATCACTGCTGATGCGTTTGTACCTGAATGCGAAAGTGTATATCGGGCAGGAAAAATTTACAGAATGTGCCGCGGTATGCCAGGATCTGCTCAGTGGGAAATACGGAAATTATAGCCTGGAAAACAGGTGGGACGCGCCATTTGATTATAATAATTCTTCATCTCCCGAAGTGGTATTCGGCTTCCCAGGAACATTTTCGCTGACGCACTGGCAGTACGACGG
>JBDTEB010000434.1:0-4986 GCA_039922795.1 Chitinophagaceae bacterium | reverse complement strand
CCAGGCGATATTTTCGTTCAGGGCCGAAAATCGGCTGTCGAAAAACACCAAAAACTATAACCTGGCCGACAATATCACGTACATGAAGCTTGCCAATGAAGCAACGCTCACCCGTAACCCAATAGGCGCAGAACCTTACTCGCCCAACAAGATTATTCATACAGAGGCAGGGGACGATCCTTACCTGTATCCAAATAATAACTGGTTAGATAAGCTGATAAAGAAAAGCACCACAAACCAGAGTTACAACTTGAATATTAATGGAGGTAATTCTAAAACACGCTATTATGTGGCCGGCACCTATAATCAGGACAATGGAATACTAAAGGTTAGTCCTATTAATAATTTCAATAACAACATCAAGCTTAAGAATTATTCTATCCGTTCTAATATCAACCTGAATGTGACGTCCACTACGGAGTTGATTTTAAGGGTTTATGGTCAGTTCGATGATTATAGCGGCCCGATAGGCGGGGGAACACAGAGTTTCAACAATGCGCTTTGGTCGAACCCGGTCATGTTCCCGGCGGTATATCCGCAGGACAAGCTGCCCTTTCTTGAACATCCGTTATTTGGCTCAGGCAGAACGGTTAATGCGGGTGGACTTACCTCTACGCTTTATGTGAACCCGTACGCAGAAATGGTTAAAGGGTACAGTGTATATAAAACTTCGAATATCCAGCCACAACTTGAGTTAAAGCAAAACCTGAATTTCATTACGCCCGGTCTTAGCTTTCGTACGATGGCTTATTTGAGAAGATATTCTTACTATGCTGTAAACAGAAGTTACAATCCTTTCTATTATAGTGCCATAATAGATCCTACCACGCAGCAGTATAACCTTACTGCATTAAATGATGGCAGCACTACCTCGATCGGTACGGTTGGTACCGAGTATTTGGGATATGCTGAAGGAAATAAACAATTGGATTCGCGCTTTTGGCTTGAGGGGGCGATGAACTACAACCATACTTTTCAAAAACATACGGTTGGCGGTATGCTGGTGGCCATTATGTCGAGTTACGAGACAGGAAACGCGGGATCAGTAACTGCTTCACTTCCGCAACGAAACAACGGTGTTTCCGGTCGCTTTTCTTATGGATTCGACAACCGGTACCTCGCGGAATTTAACTTCGGATACAACGGATCTGAACGATTTGCCGCAAGCAAAAGGTATGGCTTCTTCCCTTCAGTGGGTGTGGGCTACCGTATCTCTAATGAAAAATTCTTCGAACCGCTGAAAAATACGATATCCGACCTGAAATTCAGGGCTACTTATGGCTTGGTGGGTAATGATCAGATCGGTAATGTAAATGACCGGTTCTTCTATTTGTCGAACGTAAATCTGAATGATGGCGGTTTTGGCGCTTCTTTCGGACGAAACGATGGCGTGTCGCCGTTCTACCGTCCGGGCGTTTCCATATCCCGCTATGCCAATAATAATATTACCTGGGAACAGTCCACATCGCTCAACCTGGGAATGGATCTGCAGATTGCCCGCGATCTGACGATCACCGTGGATGTCTATAAACAAAAGCGCTCGCAGATCTTACAACGAAAATCCCAGATAGAATCGGCAGCGGGTTTTTCGGCTATTCCATCTGCCAACTATGGCAAGGCAGAATCAAGAGGTGTGGATTTGGCGGTCAATTACCAACGTACTCTTTCTAAAAACGTGTGGGTAAGCATGCGCGGTACGTTCACTTACGCTACCAGCGAAAAAACAGTATCAGATGAAATTGAGTTTCCTGCCAATATACGATACCTGTCGTCTGTAGGTAAATCGCTTAGCCAGGGATGGGGCATGATTGCCGAACGTTTGTTTATCGATCAAAAAGAAGTAAATAACTCGCCTGTTCAGTTTGGCGACAGGAATTTGTTGGCGGGAGATATAAAGTATAAAGACGTTAACAAGGACGGAGTGGTGAACAATGATGATATGGTACCGATCGGGTATCCTCAGCAACCAGAAGTCATTTATGGCTTTGGCGCTTCATCAGGTTTCAAGCGGTTTGATTTTAGTTTTTATTTCCAGGGCTCAGCACGTTCTTCTTTCTTTATCAATCCTGCCAATATTCAGCCATTTTACCTCAACGGCGGATATCAGAATAATCTGCTTCAGGTGATTGCAGATGACCACTGGTCAGAAGATCAACGTAATCTATACGCCTTCTGGCCAAGGCTAAGTACCCTGCAAGTGCCTTCCAACAACGTAAACTCTACCTGGTGGATGCGTAACGGCAGCTTTTTGAGACTGAAAAGTCTTGATATGGGCTACACCATCCCCGAGATCAAGATGCTTAAACTAAAAGGTACCCGCGTTTATTTTTCCGCAACCAACGTGTTCCTTATCAGCAGTTACAAACTGTGGGATGTTGAAATGGGTGGTAACGGGTTGAACTACCCAGTACAATCCGTGTACAGCCTTGGCGTATTGCTGAACTTTTAATTATCACCTCCTGCTAAAAATTATAAAAAATGATTTTTTGTTTAACAAAAAGAAATAAGATTTCCCTGTTTGTACTTCTCATTATCCTGGGCGCAGGCATTACCTCCTGTAAGAAGTTTCTCAATGTGGTTCCCGACAATATATCCACTATTGACAATGCTTTTAAATTACGGGTAGAAGCGGAAAAATATCTTTTTACCTGCTATTCTTACCTGCCAAAAAATGGTGACGGATGGTACAATGCCGGTCTTACTTCCGCTGACGAGATATGGTATCCGCAAAATGACCAGGCTACCTGGCAGGCGGCATTTAGAATTGCCCAGGGACAGCAAAATGCCTCCGACCCCTATTTCAACGAATGGGCAGGCACCCGCAAAGGTGGCTCAGGCGACACCCGATTCGATAACCAGAAAATCTGGGGCGGCGTGCGTAACTGCAATATATTTCTTGAAAACGTGGGGAATCCTGCAAAAGTGCCGGATCTTAATCCCTCTGAACGCGCCAGATGGATCGGTGAGGTACTGTTTTTAAAGGCCTACTACCATTTCTACATGTTGCGCATGTATGGCCCTATTCCCATCCAAAATACTAATGTTCCTGTAGATGCCGACCTGGCAAGTTCTTATGTCAAGCGCCAGCCGGTAGATGATTGTGTAACCGCTATCTCCACATGGTTAGATAGTGCGGCTACGCTGTTACCTGACCGTATCGAAAACGAAAACACTGAACTGGGAAGAGCCACCAAACCCATAGCACTTGCCATAAAGGCCAAGTTGCTGGTAATGGCTGCAAGTCCATTGTTCAATGGCAATATTGATTTTGCTTCCTTTAAAGACAAAGACGGCGTCGCCCTGTTTAACTCAACTTTTGACCCTGCCAAATGGGTAAAGGCACGTGATGCCGTGAAGGCAGCCATCGAATCCGCTGAAGCAAATAATTTTGCGCTGTATAAATACACCAACGATATCTATAAATTAAGTGATACCACGAAAACGCAATTAAGCATCAGGAACGCTGTTACTCAAAGATGGGGAGTGGAACATGTGTGGGCAAACGCTCAAATGTATTTTGTGAACGAGGCATTATGCATGCCGCCTATGGAGCGGGGCACGAACACCAACCGGTTTCAATTGCAGGGCGTATGGGCACCACCGATGAAAATGGTAAAGATGTTTTATACCGCCAACGGTGTTCCTATCGATGAAGATAAAACCCTGAGTTTTGCCAACTACGATCAATTAAAAACAGCGGCGGCAAAAGACAGGTTTTACATTGAGCCAAATTTCACCACTGCCCGCATAAATTTCGACAGGGAGCCCCGTTTTTATGCCGATTTGGGGTTCGATGGTTCTATATGGTATATGAAAGATGGTAATAGCACGAGCAGCGATGTAAATACATTTTATGTAAAAGCAAAGAATACCGATAACGCCGGCTTCGGACATTTTACCAACTGGAGCGAAACCGGGTATTTTATAAAAAAACTGGTAAGCTGGGAGACTACCTCACGGGGTACTTCGGCCCCTGTCTGGCGGAGTTACCCGTGGCCCGAAATCAGGCTCGCTGATTTGTACCTTTTAATGGCAGAAACGGAAAACGAAGTAACGCCAGCTTCTGCGACAGCGCTCACATATCTTGATAAAATAAGGGCCCGCGCAGGATTGAAAGGGGTAGTGGAATCCTGGACAAATTATTCTATTAACCCCGGCAAGTTTGGCACCCAGGCAGGCTTGAGGTCCATCATTCACCGCGAACGCACCATTGAACTCATGTTTGAAGGTCAGCGCTCCTGGGATTTGCGCCGCTGGAAAGAGGCAACCGAAGAACTAAACAAAGACATTACCGGCTGGAGCATCCTGGGAACGACGAATGGTTCATATTACAAAGAGCGGATCGTTTTTAATCAACGCTTTGTTGCTCCGAGAGACTACTTCTGGCCTATCGGCAATTACGATACCCGTAGAAATCCCAAACTGGTAGAAAACCTTGGCTGGTAAATCCGTTCACCCATCAAAAAGCAATCAATGAAAAATGATATAAGAATACTTGCCCTTCTCGCTGTCGGATTTTTTACTGCATTTTCCTGCACAAAGAAACTTGAATCACAATCGCCCGTTTCTGACGATCCAACCGTGCCGGCCCAGGTAACAGGCCTGTCGGTGGTTAATCAGGAAGGGAAAGCGACCATCAGTTATACGGTACCAAACGATCCGCGTTTGCTGTATATAAAAGCGGTTTATACCATCACTAACGGCACGAAAGTAGAAACGATAGGATCTTATTATTCCAACTCACTGGTGTTGGAAGGCTTTGCTGATACCCTGGAGCACGACGTAACCGTTTATTCCGTTAGCCGTTCTGAAATTGTTTCCGCACCGCTTTCCATAAAAGTCAGGCCGCTTGAAGCGGCTATTTTCAAAGTGGCCAGAAGCATCAAGTTGATCAATTCGTTTGGCGGATATGTGTTGACAGCTCAAAATCCAACCAAGTCCAACATAGCCATACTCGTAACGAAGGTGAACGTATTTAAGGAATAT
>JBDTEB010000433.1:0-6405 GCA_039922795.1 Chitinophagaceae bacterium | reverse complement strand
GCGGAACTGCTGAATCTTCCGTTTATATCTCTGGCTACCAGTTTTGAATTAGACGGTAACAAGGCGCAGGTTACCCGTGAGATCGAGGGTGGCGAAGAAGTCTGTATCGCTGAACTTCCTCTTGTAGTTAGTTGTCAGAAAGGGTTTGCCGAAGCCAGGATCCCGAATATGCGTGGTATCATGGCGGCCCGCACGAGGCCACTGAAAGTGCAGGAGCCTGTTGCTGTTGCTGCTCTTACCGGCTATGTCGCCTACGAACTTCCCGCTCCTAAAGCTGGTGTAAAGCTCGTCTCCCCCGACAATGTCGAGGAGCTCGTTCGTCTTTTGCACGATGAGGCCAAGGCCTTTTAATAATTTTTCAACTCTTAAATTCAGACTATGTCAGTCCTAATTTTTATAGATCAATCAGAAGGCATTGTGAAAAAAGCTTCTTTCGAAGTGTTAAGCTATGGTTCAAAACTGGCTGAAATGCTGGGCACCACCGCTGAAGGGGTAGTCTTTGGCACCGTAAGCGATGATCTCCCTGCTCTCGGAAAATTTGGTGTAAAAAAAATCTATCATGTCGACAATGCTTCTTTAAATGCATTGGATTCGCAGGTATTTGCAGATCTGGTGGCAAAAACTGCGGAGAAAACGGATGCCTCGGTCATTGTTTTTTCCCATAACGTTGACGGGAAGTCGGTTGCACCCCGCGTTTCCGCTAAACTGAAGGCCGGTCTTGTTGCCGGAGCCACTGCTCTGCCGGACTTGTCCAACGGATTTGTGGTAATAAAAAATGTATTCAGTGGCAAAGCCATCGGAGATGTGGTAATAAAAACGCCGGTGAAGATTATTTCCCTTAATCCCAATGCGTACAAAGTTTTGGAAGGTGACGGCGTGGCCGAAATAGAAAAACTTCAGCTGGATATACTTCCTTCAAAGGTTACGGTAAAAGAAATAAAAAAAATAGTGGGTGAGGTACCGTTGACAGAAGCAGAGATTGTTGTTTCAGCAGGTCGCGGATTGAAAGGACCTGAGAATTGGGGTATCGTGGAAGATCTTGCCAAAGCGCTCGGTGCGGCTACAGCTTGTAGCCGTCCGGTAGCAGATTCGCACTGGAGACCACACCATGAACATGTGGGTCAAACAGGTTTTGCCATCGCACCCAACCTTTATTTTGCCCTGGGTATATCTGGCGCGATCCAGCACCTGGCCGGGGTAAACCGCAGTAAGGTAATCGTTGTTGTTAATAAAGATCCAGAAGCTCCGTTTTTTAAAGCGGCTGATTATGGCATCGTCGGAGATGTTTTCGAAGTGGTTCCAAAAATTACAGCAGCGGTAAAAAAACTTAAAGGAATATAGCATCAGGTACGCAGAAAGCATGAGTGATCCCCGGGGTGGTTTTAGCACGCTCTGGAAATTGACCACTTCATTGTCCTGTTTAAAGAAATTTAAATAAAAAGCCTTTCATCTTGTAGAAAGGCTTTAATTTTTATATTTGCTTTTCAAAAAACGTAAAACCTCCAGTGGTTTAGGGTATGAGAAAGATAGAATTGGAAATTGTAGCGCTCTCGCATAGTATTACTCAAACGCATTCCTATGCCGTGGTTATGGGTGAGGTAAATGGTTTACGACGTTTGCCCATCGTCATCGGTGGCTTTGAGGCTCAGGCGATTGCCGTCGCCTTGGAAAAGATGCAGCCCAGCCGTCCGCTCACTCACGATCTCATGAAAAATTTTATGAGTGCATTCAATGTCGACCTGACAGAAATTATCATCAGCGACCTGCAGGAAGGTATATTTTATTCAAAACTGGTATGCGTTAGTGAGCACGACACCGTGGAGATCGACAGCCGTACCTCTGACGCTCTGGCCCTGGCCGTGAGGTTTGGATGCCCTATTTACACTTACGAAAACATACTCGAAAGCGCAGGCATCCTGATGGAAGATACCGGCAAAAAGAAAAAAGGCAGCGTGGAAACATCCGCTGACTCAACGGGTAATGAAGACCTGCGTTCTCTCTCTACGGAAGAACTTAACACGCTTTTAAATGATGTGCTGGAGCAGGAAGATTATATCCGCGCCATTTCCATAAGAGATGAGATCGCCAGCCGAAAAAAATAATTCCATTTCTCTATAAAACAAGATTTGGATGGTTGTGTTCCCCAATGCGAAAATCAATCTCGGACTATCAGTTATCGCTAAACGAAACGACGGATACCACGATCTTGAAACGGTATTCTACCCGGTAAATATCAGGGATTCACTGGAGATGATCATCGGTCATCCCCTCGAGTCCACCACCAGAACCAATGACCTTCCCGGGATACATTTTTCCACGTCCGGTATGCCTATCCAGGGAATTGCCGCCGACAACCTCTGTATCAGGGCGGTGAACCTTCTTTCCCATGATTTTGAAGAGATCGGCCCCGTTCAGATTCATCTTCACAAACATATTCCCATGGGCGCGGGACTTGGCGGCGGATCTTCAAATGCCGCCTTCACCCTGGTTCTGCTCAACGAATTATTCGAGCTCAGTTTAAGCCGCCAGCAACTCATCGACTATGCAGCAGTGTTAGGCAGCGATTGTCCTTTTTTTATCATCAATAAACCCTGTCTTGCGAGCAGTCGTGGCGAGATCATGGAAGAGATTACACTGGATCTTTCTTCCTACCAGATGATTTTTATTAGCCCGGGTATTCATGTAAATACAGGTTGGGCATTTGCTCAACTCAATCCAGAACCGGGTTCTGGACGGCAAAGCCTGAGAAGCTTGATCCGTACAGACCCATCAGAATGGAAAAATGTACTGGTCAATGATTTTGAATTGCCGGTCTTCAGTGCCTGGCCGGAACTGAGGGAGATCCGGGATGAGTTTTATGCTTCAGGCGCCACCTATTCGGCGATGACAGGAAGCGGAAGTACTGTATTTGCACTTTACGAACCCGGTAAGATGGTACTTCCAACATTCCCGCCCCATTATAAGGTGATGAAAGGCTGATCATTTATTCCATAAAGACGGGAATCCTAGTTAAATTTGATCCATGCGAAAATTCTTTGAGATCCTTAGCACCAGCCTGAAAATGGCCCTGGAGGAGTTCAGGCTGAACAAATTGCGTACATTCCTTTCGCTTTTTGGTATTACGATCGGCATTTTTTGCATTATCGGAGTGCTGGCTACGGTGAACAGCCTGAAAAAAAATGTAGAAAACGACATTAACTCGCTCGGGACCAATTCCATATTTATTGATCGCTGGGAATACAAACCGGGCAGCGAATGGTGGAAACTGATCAAACGCCCTCCCGTATTATTCGATGAGATGAAATTGCTTAAACCAAGGGTGAGCAGTGCTTCCGCTATGGCCTTCAAGATCAGCAGCAACGAAAATGTACAATATGGCGACAATACTATTTCTGGCACGTCATTGCTGGGAATAAGCAGTGAATTTCCTGATATTCAGACGGTAGAAATACAGGACGGGCGTATGTTTCAACAGTCGGATTATGACCGCGGGACCAACACTGCAGTGATCGGATACACCCTGGCGGAAGAACTTTTTGGCGACCCTGAACGCGCTATGGGGAAGATGGTTGACCTGAAAGGCAAGAAAGCGCTCGTGATCGGTCTTATGAAAAAACAAGGTCAGAGTATGATTGACATGTGGAATTTTGATAACGCACTGCTGCTTCCCTTTGGTTTTCTTCGTACCATCGTGAGGGAAAAAAATGCCAATCCAGTCATTATCGTTAAAGCGAAAGATAATGCCCCAACGGCTCAATTGAAAGATCAGCTCACGTCTGCCATGAGGTCCATCCGCAAACTCAAGCCATCAGAGGAAGATAACTACAGTCTGAACGATATCGAGCCGATGAAACAGGCCACAGAGTCCATATTTTCCGGGATCAATATCGGCGGCTGGGCAATAGCCGGACTTTCCCTTATCGTGGGAATGTTCGGAGTAGCTAATATTATGTTTGTTACCGTAAGGGAGAGAACCAGTCAGATTGGGCTTAAAAAAGCCATTGGGGCCAAACGCCGCACCATCATGATGGAATTCCTGATGGAGTCGGCCTTTCTTTGCATCCTTGGGGGTGCTATGGGCATATTAATGGTATTTATCCTTACGAAGATCCTGGGTTATTTTTTACCTTTTCCTATTTTTATCTCCGTGGATATCATGGTTCTTGCCGTGTCGATATGTATCGTGATCGGGATACTCGCAGGGATCATTCCCGCTTCCATTGCGGCTAAAATGGATCCGGTGGTTGCCATCAGGTCAACATGATTTTTAATCTCTCAAAATTCTGATGCCTGTACATATTCTCGCTATCGAGTCTTCCTGTGATGATACCGCCGCTGCGGTTTGTATCGATGGAAAGATGAAGTCCAATATTATTGCCAACCAGTCGGTACACGAGAAATATGGAGGCGTGGTGCCCGAACTGGCGAGCAGGGCGCATATGCAGCAGATCGTTCCTGTGGTGGAAGTGGCCCTTAAGCAAGCAGGTATAAGTATTTCCGATGTGGACGGTGTGGCGTTTACGCAGGCACCCGGCCTGATTGGCTCGCTGCTTGTAGGCGCGCAATTTGCCAAATCACTTTCCCTGGCACTCGACAAACCGCTGATTGCCGTTAACCACATGGATGCACACGTACTGGCAAACCTTATCGACGATCCGAGACCGGCATTTCCATTCTTGTGTCTCACCGTAAGTGGTGGACATACACAGATTGTTCTTTGCAGATCCGGCATCGATATTCAAGTTATAGGAAAAACACTCGACGACGCCGCCGGTGAGGCATTTGACAAATCAGCAAAACTTCTTGGACTCCCCTATCCCGGCGGACCATTGATCGATAAGCATGCGATGCAGGGTGATCCGAAGCGATTTAAATTTCCTCATCCCCAAATACCGGATTTGAACTTTAGTTTCAGCGGGTTAAAAACGGCGATCCTTTATTTTATTCAGAAAGAAACTGCCGCCGATGCGGAATTTATTTCGAAGAACCTGAATGATATCTGTGCGTCAATACAGGAAAGAATTATTACGATACTCCTTCACAAACTGCAGCTCGCAGCAAACCAAACTGGGATTAGAGAGATTTCTATGGCCGGCGGGGTTTCTGCCAATAGCGGCCTGCGGCGGGCGCTTGCGGTAATGGCAGAGAAAGAAGGTTGGAATTTTTATTATCCTTCGCTTGAATACTGCACCGATAATGCCGGCATGATCGCTATCGCGGCCTACCATAAATATTTGAGAGGCGAATTTTCCGCGCTGGATATCAAAGTGTCGGCAAGGTAAATTAGTACACTGATGGAACGGGTAAATCTTGAGGATAACCTGGCCGCAAATGCGCATTATAAAAAGCCACCTGATCATAACCGCAATAACAAATTGACATTCGTTTGCCAAACACTTATTTTCAGTTTAAAGATTTCATTGTTCACCAGGATCGGTCTGCAATGAAGGTTACCACAGAAGCCTGTTTGTTCGGAGCATGGGTTGCCGGCAACGCGCAAAAAGATTTCCTGGCCAAATCGAATGTTAAGGCGCTCGATATTGGAGGCGGCACCGGACTACTTTCGCTGATGCTAGCGCAAAAATCCGGAGCTTCGATAACCATGATCGAGATTGATCAGGAAGCTGCGGCCCAGGCCAGGGAAAATATTGCAGTGAGCAGGTGGAGTAAAAGGATTGAAGTAATCAACGAAAATATTACTGCATTTCTCCCCCGAGAGCGCTTTGATTTGATATGCGCTAACCCGCCATTCTACGAACATAGTCTGAAATCGCCGGAGAAAAAGATCAATTTCGCAAGGCACGACGCAGGTTTAAGTCTGATTCAGTTGCTGAACTGCGTGGATCTGCTCCTGGAAAATAATGGGATATTCTATCTTATTTTCCCCGCCTCTCGTTTAAATGAGTTGCTGTCGGAAGCAGCAAAATCTCAATTGTTTCCTGTAAGCCAGGTGTGGGTACGACAAACAGAGAAACACGAAGTTTTCAGGGTAATGATCGGTTTGGCCCGGTTTTTTAAAAACGAGCCTGCCTTTGAAATCATAACGATCAGGAATCAGGGAGTTTACAGCGAGCAATTTATTGCCCTGCTGAAAGACTATTACATCAATCTGTAACCTGGTTGTTTACATACTCTGAGAGATAACTGTATGGTGGTGTGAGCTCACCTTCTTTTGCAATTGTCGCCCGGGTAATCTCGGCATTGCCTGTCCCTAAAAGATCATCAATTACAAATTTGATCAGCTGCTCCCCAAAATACCTTGAGGCATCCCTGGGAAGTTCATTGGGAAGATTGCTCACCGCCATCATATCGATCGAGCCTAGTAAATATGGCGCAGTTTTCTGTCCCGAAATTTTGTCCACTCCATATACCGGATCGCTGATTGTGGCGTCTCCAATATTACAG
>JBDTEB010000432.1:0-3019 GCA_039922795.1 Chitinophagaceae bacterium | reverse complement strand
GAACCGTCGTCTTCCCAAGGTGAAGATCACCATAGCTCATCAGAAAATCAATGACAGCCGGATCAGTCTCCGGCGTTGGAATGATCTCCAGTAATTTCAGGTACCGCGGCGGATTAAAAAAATGCGTTCCGCAGAAATGTTTTTTAAAGTCTTCACTGCGGCCATCCGTCATCAGGTGGATGGGGATGCCTGAAGTGTTTGAACTAATTAGTGTGCCGGCCTTCCGATATTTTTCAACCTCGGTAAAAATGGCTTGTTTAATATCAAGCCGCTCAACGACTACCTCTATTATCCAGTCATAACCACCGATATCCTTCATGTTGTCAGTGAAGTTTCCGGTTTTAATGCGCTTGAGGAAATCCTTTTGATAGAGCGGGGAAGGGTTTGATTTGACCGCTGCCGTGAGCGCATCATTTACAATCCTGTTTCTTACTGCCGGGTGATCGGGGGATAATCCTTTGGCCGTTTCCGCTGCTGTAAGTTCGTTGGGAGCGATATCCAGAAGAAGAACCTGGAGACCGGTACCCGCAAAATGGCAGGCTATCCTGCTACCCATCACACCGCTACCAAGGACGGCCACTTTCCTGATGATTCTCTTTGACATAAAATTAGTTAGTTAAACAACTATTTGCCGAAGATAGGAAAAATAGGGCTTGCTTGTTAGCGTTGAAAGCTGATGAAAAAAGGGTTAACCGCTGGTTTGAAAAGGCCCGTTGAATGGAAGATTACCTGGCAGCTGGAAACCCTGTGATACCTGCGATTTCTCAGCATCAGGTTACGCTTACGCCCGGAGCAACAATTGACTCGGGAACCACAAACTTGAGTTTGCCATCTGCATCTTCCGCCAGCAGGATCATGCCATTACTTTCTATACCGCGCATTTTTCTTGGCGCAAGATTAGCCACCACGACAACCTGTTTGCCACCCAGTTCTTCGGGAGTAAAGTGTCTGGCGATGCCGGAAACAATAATTCTTTTCTCGAATCCCAGGTCCACCTCCAGCTTGAGCAGTTTGTCGGCCTTCTCTACTTTTTCAGCACTCAATATAGTTCCGATCCTTAGATCCAGTTTAGAGAAATCTTCGAACTGAATACCTTCTTTTATCCTGGGTAATTCCTGTTGCTGCTCTTCCATAGTTTCGGGTATTTTTTCGGCAACAGCTGTCGCCGCTTTTTTCAATTTTTCCAGCTGGAAATTTATTTCACTGTCTTCTATCTTCCTGAAAAGCAGTTGCGGTGCACGGAGACTGTAGCCTACACTCAGCAATTTTGTTTTGCCTGCATTTTCCCAGTCCAGCATTTTATCCACCACTTTCATCATATAACACATGGTGCGGGCGGTGTGGGGCAGAAACGGATTGATCATAATGGCAAGATTTGCCGTCAATTGCAGGCAAATATTAAGACAGTTATCGATCGATTCCCTAGCCTCGGTTTCGCTCAACAGTGCATCGGGTTTGCGGTCGTCGCCCGCCAGGGACCTTGCCGTTATCCAGGGTTGCTTTTCCTGCATGTACCTGTTTCCTTTCCTGGAAAGATCGATCACTTCGTATAGCGCATCCCGGAATTTAAACGATTCTATGAGTGATTCTACCCGGCTTTTTGTCTCCGCAAATTCAGCGAGTAAGGTCTTGTCGGCCTGAGTGAGACTGTCCGCGTGAAGTACCGGAACCTTTCCCCCGCAGAGTTTATGCAACAGCACAAAAGTGCGGTTTACGAAATTGCCGGTGATGGAAACCAGTTCGCTGTTGTTGGCATCCTGAAAACCCTTCCAGGTAAACTCGCTGTCACGTGTTTCAGGTGCAATCGTGGTGAGATAATATCTCAGCACATCAGCCATCGCCTGGCCACCGTTTTCGGGTTTGATCCAATCATTAATGTAATCCTCCATCTCGATGCTCCAGCCGCGGCTGGTGCTCATTTTGTCACCTTCCAGATTCATGAATTCGTTTGCCGGAACATTGGATGGAAGAATATTTCCGTGCAAGGCTAGCATGACGGGGAAGATGATGCTGTGAAAGACGATGTTGTCTTTTCCTATAAAATGGACCAGGCTGGTTTCTTTATCGTACCAGTAAGGCTTCCAGTCTTTGCCAGTATTTATCGCCCATTGTTTGGTGGCACTGATGTAACCGATGGGGGCATCGAACCAAACGTAAAGCACTTTCCCTGCAGCATCCGGCAGTGGCACGGGGATGCCCCAGTCAAGATCGCGGGTAACGGCCCTTGGCTGCAAACCTGCGTCCAGCCAGCTTTTACATTGACCAAGCACGTTCGTTTTCCAGTCGTCTTTATGTTCCTGCAGAATCCATTCGCGGAGCCAGGCCTCGTGTTTGTTCAGCGGCAGGAACCAGTGTTTCGTGAGTCGTTTTTCAGGGGAGTTGCCACTCAGCGTACTGCGCGGGTTGATAAGCATATCCGGACTAAGTGTACTTCCGCAGCGTTCGCACTGATCGCCGAATGCGTTGGTATTTCCGCAGATCGGGCAGGTGCCAACGATGTACCGGTCGGCAAGAAATACATTCGCTTCTGTGTCGAAATATTGTTCCGTGGTAATTTCTTCAAGGTCTCCTTTTTCGTAAAGAGCGGTGAAAAATTCCTGTGCCGTTTCATGGTGAAGTGGCTCGCTGGTGCGATGATAGATATCGAATGAGATCCCCAGCGTCGCCATGTTTTCCTTCAGGATGAAATGGTACTTATCAACGATAGCCCTTGGTGTTGTACCTTCTTTGATGGCCTGGATAGTGATAGCCGCTCCATGTTCATCGCTTCCGGAGACAAAAACCACATCTCTTTTTTGCGCCCTGAGGTAACGGGCATAGATATCCGCAGGCAGATAGGCGCCAGCCAGGTGGCCAATATGTTTCAGGCCGTTTGCATAAGGCAGTGCGGCAGTAATCAGGTATCGCTTTGGGTGAGTCATTGGGAGGGCAAAGGTAGGAAATTGCCGGAGGGAATGGGCGATAAGCCGGCATGTCGACATAATTGAATAATTTCCATCCATGAACAGGAAAGACTTTT
>JBDTEB010000431.1:0-10462 GCA_039922795.1 Chitinophagaceae bacterium | reverse complement strand
CTTTTATTGCTTGCCATGTTCACCGAAAAGTCGAGACCCACATCCTTCTGGCGTATGGGTGAATAATTTACCAATAATTCCCAACCCTTGTTTTGAATGTTACCCGCGTTTACAAACATGGTATTGTAACCGGTTTCAGGTACACCACCCAATTCAAGCAGCTGGTCGAAAGTGTTGGTTTTATACCATGCAAAATCCACATTTACTTTTTCTTTAAACAAACCGAAGTTGGTACCAAGCTCTATTGAACGCTGCACCTGTGGTTTCAGATTAAGATTGGGTTTAATGTTCGCTCTGTATTGCGTTGCCACTCCAACGGATTGTCCGTTTTGATTGTAAGTGGTGGCAGGTGTATAACCGCTGCCTGTAGCATAAGCGCCGGCAATACCGGAGTTACCCACATAGGCAAGAGATGCCCTGAGCCTGCCGGACGACAACCATGTTGGCATGTCATCAATAAAATGGTCGTAGAAAGAATAGGAAGCATTTACCGACGGATAAAAAACAGTGTAATTGTTTTTACCGCCAATTACTGCGTAGGGATAAGTGAGGGTACTTAACCAATCATTACGACCTGTAATTTCAAGATTGAGATACCTTTTGTAATTCAGGTTTAAAATACCTGCCAATCCGATGGTAAGCCTGGATGGTTTTGAGTAACCGTAATTGATGTTGTTTTGTATATTGTTTACTGAATTGCCAAGAAAAAACTGGTTGGGAACACTTAATCCGCCATTTGAACTGGCACTGTAAGATTCACCCTGCCTGTTTCCGTATGTTTCATTTATGACCCTTAGATCAGCGGAAAAATCGTCGTTGAAGGTTTTAGTAGCATGCCCCATTAATAGTAAAGTGTAATCGTTTGAATAATTACCCCCTACACTATAATATCCGCCGCGGTTATCTTTCTCATTACCCAGGTTTTTTTCTTCTGTAAATATTTTATAATAGTTTACGTTGGCTCTTGCCGAAAAATCCAGCCAGGGCGTTACCTGTGCCTTCAATTGTGTATAGGCCAGTACAGAATTCTCGTGACGGTAATAATTGTTCTTATCAAATCTTGAAAATGCGTTAACCACTGCGGAAAGGTTTCCGTAAGCATGATTAAAGTCCGGAGTGTTGTCAGCGGCCCTGTACGTGGCATACCAGTCTTTGGTATCAATATTCCGCGGGAGGTAGTAAGTATTGAAACCAAGATTTTGGCCACCACCGTAGAAATAACGGCCCTGCGAATAAAAGTTGCGCGCTACCGTATTTGCATAGGATACACCCAGCTCCGTTGAGAAAACTTTGTTTAACTGGCCATTTATTTTTAGGTCGATGGCATTTCTTGACATCGCGTTATTTGGCAGTGTACCGGTCGCCTGGTTATTGGAATACGACATGCGAAATCCAAATTTCTCAGAACCACCTGTCAACGCGAGGTTGTTATTTATATAACCTCCATCCTGATAAAATACTTTCCAGTTATCGGGTTGTGGTGAGTACGGAACCTTTTTATCGAAGTTGGATACTGCCGGGTGCAGGCTGCCGTCCATCCTGGTGCCCCAGCTTCCCATAGTCTGAATCACGCTGCCGTCGGGTCTGAAATTACCCTCGGCGGCAGACCAGCTGCCCTGGCCGTAAGTATTCTGGTAAGCCATTGGCGCTTTGTAAATATGCTGGTTTTGAAAGGTGCTGTTAAATTCAACCCCCAAACCCTGGCCCGCTTTTCCCCTTTTTGTTGTAATAACTATGGCGCCGTTGATACCACGCGAACCATAGACCGATGTTGCCGCAGCACCTTTTAAAACCGTGATCGCTTCATAATCATCCGGATTAAGATTTTTCAACTGTGATCCGCCATCCGCATTATCCGCATCAAAAATATTATTCTCCAACACGTTTCCATCAATTACAAAAATTGGCTGGTTGGAGTTTTGGCCAGGTTTTCCTAAAACTTTAGAACCCCTGATCTGGATAAATGGAGAGGTTTGTACACCACCAGCCGACATGACATTTATATTCACACCAGCCACCTTGCCCTGTAAGGCAGTAATGGGGTTAACGGTATTTGTACGGATAATATCGTCACCCTTGATCGTGGTGACGGCGTAACCGAGTTTTTTGTTTTGCTTGCCCACGCCAAAAGCCGTAACCACCACCTCGTCCAGGTTGTTGCTGCTGGCTGATAATACGACACTTAACGTGTTGCTGTTACCCACTGGTACCTCTTTAGCCACAAAGTTTACAGATGTGAATTCCAGAATAGCATTTGCCCCGTTTACGGTTATCGTAAAAGCTCCGGTATTATCGGTAGAGCCATTGATGTTTGTACCCTTTACATGGTAAGTAGCGCCTATTAAAGGGTTGCCATTAACGTCCCTGACGGTTCCTGTAACCTTTTTTTGCTGGGCATTTGCCACTGCCAGGCAAGTACTTAGCAACATGCAAAGCATAACCCTTGTAAGAATCTGTCTCATTGCTGTTTTGTTTTGTTTTGTTTATGTGAAGTAAGATGAAAACTGTTTGTAATTGATTTTTTTTTGATCTTCAAAAGGATTGTTACGCCGTCCTGCCAACTATTTCTGACCTTCTTGTACCGGCTGGCAACTATTGCTTTACCATCCCGGTCACTTGCTATTTAAGACCTGCTTCGCATCGTCATCTTCATATTTTCCAATGGTTTGCAACAACTGTTTGTGCAGATCATCAGTAATTTTTTCATATCCTTTTTTCCCATACAGGTTGTGCATTTCGTTCGGATCTTTTTGCAAGTCGAAAAGCTCCCAGCTATTTACCCGTTTGTAAAACCGGATAAGCTTGTAGCGTTTTGTTTTAATGCCGAACTGTGGCGATACCGAGTGCTCGCCATTCTCGTAATAATGATAGTATAATACGTCGCGACCCTTTCCGGTTTTCTTCAACAGGGGCAGCATAGACTCGCCCTGCATGTCTTTCGGGATGGCGACACCGGCCGCTTCCAGCATGGTGGGGGCAATATCAAGGTTCAGCACAAAATTGTTGTTCACCGTGCCGGGTTTAATTACCCCGGGGTATCGCATCACCATAGGCGTGCGAAACGATTCTTCATACATCCAGCGCTTATCAAACCAGCCATGTTCACCCATATAAAAACCCTGATCAGACATATAAATGACTATAGTATTTTTTGTGAGTTGGTGTTTGTCAAGATAGTCAAGGGTGCGGCCGACGTTGCGGTCGAGGGATGCCGCGGTACTCAGATAATCACGCATATACCGTTGGTATTTCCACTCGGTAAGTGCATTGCCACTCAGGTTGCGGGATTTCAGATCGGCTCGTATCGGGTTATAATATGCATCGAATTTGGCCCGTTGCGCAGGGTTCATTCGCTTTACGCCACTTTCCTTGTCGGCTGCCGCATCGCTGTCAAACATTTTTAAGTCGTACCCCATAACGAGTGTTTTGGCGATGGTCATATCCTGCACTTTGGCGGCTTCCCTTCCGGCATAATCATCGTAAAAATTATGCGGCAATGGGAAGGTTACTTTATCGAACAGGCCCATATCGCTGGTGTCGGGTATCCACGTGCGGTGTGTGGCTTTGTGGCCAATCACCAGGCAAAAGGGTTTACTTTCATCCCTTTTGTCTAGCCAGCTTTCGGCTGCATTCTCTATTACCGTTGAAGCATAACCTTCTACCCTTTTTATACTACTGTCCATCATGATAAAATCAGGATTGTAGTATTGACCCTGACCGGGCAGTATCTGCCAATAATCGAAGCCCTGTGGCTTTGTTTCCAAATGCCATTTGCCTATCCAGGCTGTGAGATATCCGCCGGCGCGTAATTGTTTTATGAATGAATCCTGGCTGCCATCGAAGCGGGAATGTTCATTGTCTTTAAAACCGTTTTTATGACTGTATTTGCCCGTTAATATTACTGCCCTGCTCGGTCCGCAGATGGAGTTTGTTACGTAAGCTTTGTTGAATATTGCGCCTTCTTTGGCAATGCGGTCAATCGAAGGCGTTTGCATCAGCTTACTGCCATACGCACTAATCGCCTGGAAGGCATGGTCGTCGGAGATAATGATAACGATATTGGGTCGTTGCTGGCCCGTTGCACTGACCGACGTCAACAGTATCAATACGGCAATAAATACTTTCATAACTGGATAGTTTTTTAACATGAGTATTTCGTGCGCTTTGCATTTTAAAAAAGTAACGGCTAGTTTACTTCATCAGCAAAAGGCACCGGTTTGCCATTACTTTTAAAAGAAGGCATTGGCGCCTGCCATTTTCTTAATTTATCGGAGAGTAGCTTGCCAAGCATCGCAACCTTCTGCGGGTACAGCCTGAACAAATTATTATTTTCACCGAGGTCGACGGCGAGGTTATACAATTCTTTGCTGCCGTCTCTCATATTATAAACAAGTTTCCAGTTGCCTTGCCTGATGGCAGATCTGTAATTGATGCCTGGTCCATCACCCGGCTGCCATTTGTTGGGGAAATGCCAGGTAAACGTTCGCATCGAATCCTGATAGCGGCTATTTTTCAATATCGGTACAAAGCTCTCTCCGTCCGGAATCTGAATCGTTTTATAGTTGCTGATACCGGCCATCTGTAATATAGTCGGAAAGAAATCTTCAATAATAACGGGCTGTGGAGATAGCGAAGCGGGCTTCACCACGCCGGGCCATTTTACGATCATCGGCTCCCGGATACCCCCTTCGTACACTGATCCTTTACCCGCTTTCAGGGGCAGGTTTTGTGTTTGCGGTTTACCACCGCGCGGAGGCGCGTAGCTGAGCCCACCATTATCGCTCATAAAAATAATGATGGTGTTCTTTTCTATGCCTGAGGCTTTTACGAAATCCATAATGTCGCCCAAACTTTTATCCATGCCTTCTAAAAGACTGGCGTAGGCTGCTTCAGTGGAATCGAGTGCTGCATCGTAATATTTTTGAACAAATCGTTTATCGGGCATTATAGGAACATGTACCGCATAATGCGCCATGTTTAAATAGAAAGGCTGTTTATTTTTTATGGGCGTTTCAAGGGCCTTGATGGCCTCCAGGGTAAGCGCTTCGGTTAAAAAGGTATCGCTGCCAAAGTATTCTTCCAGATCGGGAACTGCCTGGGGAGAGGCCTTCCCGGGTTTGTTGCCATAGTTATCCGTTGCCAGGTAGCTTTGCGGATGACCGGCGGCATGGCCTGAAATATTTACCATAAAACCCAGGTTGTGGGGGTTGGCACCTGGTGTACCGGCAGAGCCCCAATGCGCTTTGCCCACGTGAATGGTGTAATAATTAGCCTGCGTCAGTAATTGCGGATATGTAGTGGCATAAACGGTTCGGGGCGTTTTGACAGAACTGGACAAACCATTTATATTCCACCTGGCAGCGGTAAACTGGTCGTCGGAATGGTCGGTAGAATTGTTTTTTTGCGGGCTTGTCCAATTGGTGACACCATGATGCGCGGCGTTTAAACCTGTGAGTAGGCTGACCCTTGTAGGCGTGCAAACCGGTGTGGCGTAGGCATTGGTGAATTTCATGCCTTCATTTGCCAGGCGTTGCATATTGGGCGTATGGTAACGTTTGTTTAATGGCATCATACTTTCGCCAAAAGGAACTGATGTATCCATCCAGCCCATATCATCTACCAAAAATAAAATGATATTGGGTTGCTGCTTTTGCGCCGCCGCCTGCCCGCAGATAATGCAACACAGGCTGCAGTGCACGAATGCCAACCAAAATCTTCTTACATGCATATAATCCCGGTTTAGCGTTTTCGAATTAATATTCTTTTCAATTGAGATCGTAAAAGATCAAAATTCAACCCGTATTCCTTTTTTGAAAACTCAAAAATATTATTTCTACATCAAGCACTGGCTTTTTCTTCCCTGAAAACTATTTCCTGCTACTTTCATTGGCCTGGCGGTAAAAATAGGCCGGATGAAAATTGATTCCGTTTTGCTGCCATGCGTTGAAATGCCAACCGTTTAGCCGGTCAACAAAACCGGTAAAATTCTTTTTATCCAATGGTGTCCACAATGTTTCGGCTATAGCTGGCAGGCGTGGCAGCAGCATATACTCTAGTTGCTGCACTGATGAGATGAATTCGGTCCAGATAGCTGCCTGGCCGCCAATAATAAATTGTTTTTCCTGGGTGGAGAGTGCATTCGGCTGTGGATCGTACTTATATACGCGCTCGAGCGTATTAATGGAAAACCGGGCCGCCAGGGGTTCGTGGAGGGGGTCGGCCTGGTATCGGTTAAAATACAGCGGATCACTTGGCGACATAATTACATCGTGGTGTTGCTTTGCGGCTGCTATGCCTCCTTTTTCGCCACGCCAGCTCATAACGGTTGCCGATGAGGCTATGCCTCCTTCCAGTATCTCATCCCAGCCCAATAATTTTTTGTTGTTAGCCAGCAGAAATTTTTCTACCCGGTTAATGAAATAACCCTGCAGTTCATTCTCGTTATGCAGCCCTTCATCACGTATCCTTTTCTGGCATCGGGGGCACTTCTTCCAGTAACTTTTATCCACCTCGTCACCGCCTATATGGATGTAGGTGGACGGAAAGATGGCCATGACTTCGGCGAGTATATCCTGTATAAATAAGAATGAGCTGTCGTTGCCGGCGCAATAATTTACGGCGAGTTGCGCCGAATCCATGTGACCATTCCATGTGCTGGAGTTTGGCACTGGCTGGGCGAGGCCGAAACACGAAAATTGTGGATATGCCGCCAATGCCGCACCGGAGTGACCGGGCATTTCTATTTCGGGTATAACCGTTATGTTTCTGGATGCTGCGTAAGCCACTACTTCCTTCGCCTGTTGTTGGGTGTAATAACCACCATAACGGTAGGGTGTACCCGTAAGCGGCACCGAATCTTTTTTATAAAAAATACTGCCGGGCATTTCATTTCTAAAGGCACCCACATTGGTAAGCTTCGGGTATTTTTTTATTTCAAGTCGCCATCCTTCATTGTCGGTGAGGTGCCAGTGCAACACATTCATTTTATACAAGGCAAGCAGGTCTATCACTTCCATGATCGCATCAACGGAATAATAATGACGGCTGACATCGAGCATAAATCCACGCCATGTAAAGCGGGGTGAATCAATTATTTTCATGCAGGGCACTGCAAGCGTTTCGTTGGTGCGAATGGCCGGCAGCGTTTGCCGGAGGGATTGTAAGGCGTAAAATACCCCTTCCTTTGAACCAGCTGTGATATGTATGGCGGTTGGCGAAACAGTAAGTTGGTAGCCCTCGGGGCCAACCCCTTTTGTTTTCGTTAAACCGAAATGGATGTATTTGCCTGCTTTGCCGTTTAGAGGCAGCCTGATGCCCGATATACGGTTTATATATCCGACAAAATATTTTGCCACTGCCGCAAGGTCGCTGTTGTCAGGACGGAACTGCAAGGCAGTGTTTTTATCGATAATAAAATGACCGGGAGAGACTTGCAGATTGGCAGGCTGCGGAATAATATTTACCTGCGCACGCAACCCCAAAGATGCGAGTAATGACCAACATAACAGATGCATTCTAAAGAGTCCTGTAACAGTCATATACGATACTGGTTGAAATAACTATTTTTTGTTGCTCACCCTGCCCCACCCTGAAGTGACCGGCTTCCATCTCTCTAAAAAGATCGGAATTGGTTGCCGCGAGCCTGGTAAACCCTTACATAATCTACTTCCATTTGCTGGGGTAAATCGTTATTGCCTATTGGGCCGGCCCAACTGCCCCCCAGCGCCTGGTTAAGTATGATGTAAAATTTTTGATTAAAAGGCCATTGTACGCCGGTAGTATCGTCAGGCAGTTTGGGATAGGTAAAAGTGCACTTCCCGTTGATGTAGAAATCTATTTTATCTTCGCTCCACTCCATGCCGTACACATTGTATTCACCTACTTTAAACGAAGCGGTATTTGAATATTGCGGACGGTTTGTGTGTTTTAATCCATCGATGTAATGGCTGTGCATGGTCTGATAAAACAGGGTATCGTGATTCAGGTGTTCCATTACATCTATTTCGCCACTGTGCGGCCAGCCACCATATACTGCCTCTTCCGGCATCAACCAAATGGCGGGCCAGGATCCTTTGCCCCCGGGTAGTTTTGCCCTTACTTCCACCTTACCATAAAGAAATGAAAATTTGCCTTTTGTTTCAAGACAACCTGTTTGATACATGGCCGTGTCGCCGGTATTTTCTCCGGCTTTAATTCCCTTTAAAAGAAGCTTACCCTTTTGCACCACGGCCGTTGAGGTATCGTTGTAGCAATAACAGGCCCAGTTGGCCTTTTTTCTATTTGCAAACCCCCATTTGCTCTCATCCGGAGGGCCGTTACGATTAAATTCGTCTTGCCAAATAAGCTTCCATTTCTTTTTTTTCTGGCCGTGAGCGTTCAGGCAGCAGCTAAAGAATGCCAGGCCTGATATCAGTATTTTTAAAAGATGATATTTACGAAAAGCGCAGAAGTTGTACAATGCTTTTGACATAATAAAATTTTGGCTTTAATTAATATTTATGTGGCCGGAGTAAGCCGGCCACATAAATGAGTATCACTAAAATATTCTGCTGCCAGTCACCATTAATTAATAGCGCCTTTATTCGCTTCCATGGGCCAGCCAGGGTTTTGATAAATAACGGAAGTACTCAGATCGGCACCTTTCTCTATGGTAATTAAAAAGTGCTGTATGGCTATAGGGTCCAGGTAATGCGCAAAGGCCCAGCTGTATCCGTCTTTCACAAAATTGCTAGCTGACAGGTTTATGCGGTAAGGGCGCAGGTAAAGGCTTTCAGACTTTTTAGAAACATTGGCCGTTTTGCCGGTCGTACCCACTTCGATCAAAATAGAACTGCCATCCGTTTTTTTATACCATCCCTGCATTGGTCCCCAAACTTTAAAGCCTTCGATAATATGTGGCGATGTCTTCAGTTGGTCAAGCGCTCTCCAGCGTTTAAGGTCGGTGTAGCGCATACCTTCAGCCATAAGCTCCACTCTGCGTTCGCGGCGGATGTTGTACAACGTTTTATCGGACAGCAATTGTCCTTTTGAATAAGCGGCAAAGTCGTTCTGTTCTTCTTTGGTCATATTAGTGGCAGCGATAGTCACCTGATAATCGGGGTTAATTCCGGCCCGCCTGCGAATGGCTTTCCAATACCCTTCAGCCTTTGAATTAACAGCACCTTCTTTCAGGTAAGAAGCCTCGATATAATTTAAATAGGCTTCCGTGGCGCGAAATACAATGGCGCCAGTGCTGCCGAGGCTCCCTTCTGCCTGTGAGCTTGCATACGACAAACCTTTTTTTACCGCATAACCAGTAACATAGCGGGTTTCAGCCAGGCCCACGATATCCGGGTTGCCTTCAGTTATAGCAGCACCGCCAGTTCCGGTTTTGTCGGTTAAACGAAGTTCACCTGGCGCTTTCATAAACAATTGAAGGCGGCTATCGCGGTTGGTCTTGGTATCGTTGATATAATCATCTCCCTGGTAACCCGATCCTTGCGCATAAATCGGCAGGCCGTTTTGCATGAGCACGTTGTCGACAAACTCCCGGGTAAAACCCGAATTGCCTCCATTCTGGTTAATGTAATGGTTTACGTTGTGATTGATACCTTTTGCAGGATCATACTGTCTCCAAAGCAACACCTCGCTATACTTGCTGAGATCAAAATCGCCAAACATGGTAAAGTAAGGATTTGACGAGGCATTGTTGCCGCCCGACTGGGTATTGCTTACCAGTGGAACAACATCGGCCACTTTGGATGCGGCATCCATCGCCTGCGATAAAAAGTAGCTGATTTCAGTATCGATGTTTATAGAGAAATTACTCACCTTGCCAGTACCAGGCCATCCTGGTCCACCCGGCACCTGCGCCGTTCCTTTGTGGTAAGTTAGCCAGCTTCCCTCGTGCAATGCCACCCGCGATTTGAATAACAATGCTACGTTTTGTGAAATTCGGTTTTTGCCACCGGGAGGATTTGCCTGCAGCAACTGAATGGCCGAATCCAGATCGGATATGATAAACCGGGCCACCTCGTTGCGGGGCCGGCGCTTTGAAGCCAGCGTTAATTCTTCCAACTGGTCAGGGAGTGTGGAACGCACAATAGGGAAATCACCCAGCGCCTGTACCCTGTTGAAATAATCATACGCCCTTAAAAAATATGCCTCACCAATGTAATGGTTTATGTTGGATGAGTTGCCCCCCAGCTTTTTACTCTTTAATCGGGGCATTACGGTTTCTATAAAATAATTAAGCTGGCGTATCTGATCGAAATTCCAGCTTCCACCGTTTTGTGGCACGCGCCACTCGCCGGGCACCCAGCGCGTACTGTACCCGCTGCTGGCCTGGTTATCGGTGTTGTTATCGTTGCCAAAGGTGCCGATATTAAAACCGCCGTGCGTGGGAAAATTGTAGCGTGCGATGGTGTAGGCGGCAAGGTCGGCCTCGTTTTGCAAATATGCAGATGGCGTAGTACTTGAAAGT
>JBDTEB010000430.1:0-6709 GCA_039922795.1 Chitinophagaceae bacterium | reverse complement strand
GTCATCCCTTCCCGGGAATAAAAACCACTATCAGGAAAAAAGCCGGCGCAGCCAACGACCCATTCAGCCGATGGTATATTACTTCCAAAAACTTTAGAAAAGGTGTCGATGAGTACTGGCCTGTGCCACAGGGAGAGGTGAACATAAATCCCAATCTTAAATAAGCGTGAATAAAGAAATCAACTATTCCCATTCATTTTTCTATATTCAACATCCTGAAAAGATTGATATAAACTACACTACAATGGTTAGATCACTTCGTTTGTTTGCCATCGCCGCCGTCATTTTAGCCCTGGGCAACCGGCTTGAAGCGCAGAAGGCGCAACCCATATCGTATGAAAAGATACCCGGCGTAAAACCGCGCAACGTAATATTCATTCTTTCGGATGACCACCGATATGATTTTATGGGCTTTACAGGGAAGGTGCCGGGACTTGAAACGCCGAATATGGACCGTCTTGCGAGAGAAGGTGCATTTCTTCAAAATGCGTTTGTCACAACCTCTCTTTGTTCCCCCAGCCGGGCCTCTATTCTCACCGGGCAGTATGCGCATACACATACCGTCGTTGACAATCAGTCACCAGCACCTGCAAGCCTGGTGTATTTTCCACAATACCTCCAGAAAGTGGGCTATCAAACGGCCTTTCTGGGCAAGTGGCACATGGGCGGCGAAACGGATGCGCCCCGTCCGGGTTTTAATCACTGGGTAAGCTTCAGAGGGCAGGGCATCTATTATAATCCTTTGCTTAATATCGATGGCAAACATGTTCAATACAAAGACAGCGCATATATCACAGATGTGTTGACCGACCTGTCGCTAGAATGGTTGAAAAAGCGCGACAAGAGCAAACCCTTTTTTCTTTATTTGTCGCATAAGGCAGTACACGAAAGAGAGTTTCCCGCACGGCGCGATGTGGGCCATTACAAAGATCTCGCTATTCAATATCCCGTTTCGATGTATATGACGGCAGTGCCTGAAAGTAAAAAATTCACCAGAGGTAAGCAGGCAGACACCGCTTCGTACACTTTCAATAGAAAAGATATCCCCAATTGGGTTCGCGCGCAACGGTATAGCTGGCATGGGGTGGATTACATGTACAATGACGGGATCGGTTTCGACGACTTTTATCAAAAGTACCTGGAGACGCTCTTAGGCGTTGATAACAGCATCGGAAGAGTATTGGATTATCTCAAAGAGAATGGACTGGATAAAGAAACACTGGTGATATACATGGGCGACAATGGCTTCGCCTTTGGCGAGCATGGCCTGATAGACAAGAGAACTGCATACGAAGAATCGATTCGCGTACCCTTGCTGGCTCGTTGTCCCGGTTTGATAAAGCCCGCAACGGTTGTAAAGCAAATGGTGTTGAATTTGGATATAGCACCCACCATACTTGAACTGGCAGGAGTGAAGAAGCCGGCGCAAATGCAGGGGAGTTCATTCGTCGCCCTGTTGCAGAATAAATCCGTCCCCTGGCGCGACAAAATGTTCTATGAATATTATTGGGAAAATGCTTTTCCGCAAACCCCCACCCAATACGCAGTGCGAACTGAGCAGTTTAAATTTATCAGAAGTCAGGGTATATGGGACATCGACCAGTTGTTTGATATTCAGAAAGACCCTTTCGAACTGAACAACCTGATACGCAACCCGGCATATCAACAAACCGGCAGAGAACTAAATAGCCAGCTTTGGACCTGGCTGGAAACTACCAATGGGTTGAATGTCCCCCTGAAGCGGATCAACGTTCTAAAAAACGATCATTTATACAAGGGTACATGGTAAAAAACAAAATCCCGGTTTAGCAACAGGGGTCACTTTTAAAACAACAGCATATGTCAGATAAAATGTCGCGGCGGAAGTGGAGCACGCTATCGTTAGCCGGTTTGGCGGGTATATTTGTGCCCTCGGGACTGATCTCGTGCAGATCTGCCGCATCAGCCGCCCAAGCCAGCCAGGGTGCTACAACGACTGGTAAGTCAGGGGTGATTATAGGCGCCCAGACGTATAGTTTCAGGGACATGGACCTGGCCGCTGCATTGAAGGCCATGAATGACATAGGTATCAAAAGCTGTGAGTTATGGCAGGGTCATGTGGAACCGAGGGAGTTCATGTGGAAAGCGGGAGCAACACCTCAGGAAGTAAAACAAAAAGCAGAGAAAATAAAGAATTGGCGGTCGACGGTAAAAATGGATGAAATCACGGCAATACGTGATCAGATCAATAAAGCTGGAATAACCATACAAGCCTATAATGGGCCATTTTCCGTAAAAGACACTGATGAAGAAATGGAGCTGGTTTTCAGAACCGCTCAGGCATTGGGAACTGATACCATTACTACTTCCGCCACGGTACCCGTTATGAAGAGAGTAGATGCATTGGCGCAAAAATATAAGATCAAGGTAGCGATGCATAACCATTCTCATGTTGAAGATCCCAATCAATTCGCCTCACCCGAAAGTTTTCTTCGGGGAATGGAAGGGAACTCGAATTTGATCAGGATCAACCTCGATATTGGTCACTTCACCGCCGCTAATTTCGACGCAGTAGATTTCATGAAAAAAAATCATGACAAAATAGTTTGTATCCATATAAAGGATCGCAAAAAGAACCAGGGGCCTAACGTGCCTCTGGGTGAAGGCGATACGCCCATTGCCGCAGTATTAACATTGATACGGGACAATAAGTGGCCCATCCCTGCCAATATTGAATACGAATACAAAGGTGCTGACACGGTAGCCGAAGTGAAAAAATGTTTTGACTACTGTACCAGGATTTTAAATGCATAATTAATTTATTCTGCTTTATGAGTATTGAAACAAATGAAAAAAACGACCTGACAAGGCGGAAGTTTATTGGTAATGCAGCTGCCTTATCAGCCTTTTTTATTGTACCAAGGTTTGTATTGGGAGGAAAAGGGTTCACCGCACCAAGCGATATGATAACATTGGGTTGTATTGGAGCAGGAAGGCAGGGGGTAAGCCTTCAGAAGAATTTTTTGAATACGGGAGAAGCTAAAATTATTGCTGCCTGTGATGTGTACAAAGCAAAGGTGGATGGATTTGTAAAGCAGGTCAATGCATTTTACGCGGCCAGTGCGCCACAAACAAAATATGAAGGTTGCCGTGCTTATTCCAATTTTATGGAATTGTTGGATCAAAAAGATATCGACGCGGTCGTGATTGCCACACCCGACCACTGGCATGCGGCCATCGTGGTTCGTGCAGCAAAAGCGGGAAAAGATATTTATAGCGAAAAGCCTTTATCTCTTACCGTAAAAGAGGGAAGATCTATGGTGGATGCTGTGAAAAAATATAAACGGGTATTTCAGACCGGCAGCATGCAGCGCTCCGCACCTGAATTCAGACAAACAGCAGAACTGATAAGAAACGGCTATCTCGGCGATATCAAGACAGTAAAGGTGAGTATTGGCGGCCCCCCCGTTATATACGACTTGCCTGAAGAACTGTTGCCTGAAGGCCTGGACTGGAAAACATGGCTTGGCCCGAACGAGTTCGTTCATTTTAACCACCAGCTTGACCCTGCAATAGGTGACCCTGTCTGGGGAAGATGGCGTGACTTTAAAGGCTTGGGAGGAGGTGATATGACGGACTGGGGCGCACACATGTTTGATATTGTGCAATGGGCCCTCGATATGGACAGGAGCGGACCTGTAGAGATTGTTCCGCCAGATGGAAAACAAATCACTGCCCTTACTTACCGGTATGCAAACGGCATTACGATGACAAAGGAAGACTTTGGCAAAAAACATGCTATCCAGTTTACAGGGTCAGATGGCCAGTTAGAGATACAGCGGGGCAAGCTGGTGACCAGCAATCCATCATTAAAAGATAAAATAATAGGCCCCAATGAAAAGCACGTCTACAATAGCACCAACCACTACAAGGATTTTTTAAATGCCATTCGTAAACGCTCTGAACCGGTGTCTGATATAGAAACAGGTCATAGAAGTGCGACAGTCTGTAATATTGGAAACATAGCTTATGAAATTAAGCGGCCTTTACAATGGAACCCTGTTACAGAAAAATTTAAAAACGATGACGAGGCCAATAAATTACTGTTCAGGAAAATGAAAAAGGAATGGGCGGTATAGCCTTAACCAAACCGGATTTCCACACATCGAATCAAAGCGATAATTATGAGATATTTTCTGCTGAAGGTCAGCTGTTGTGTTTGTTTCCTGATGACGTGCATGAATATAAGCGCCCAGGTTTCAAAAAGCAAGTCGCCCAATATCATCATCATCTATACGGATGACCTGGGTTATGGTGACATAGGCGCAAACGGGGCAACAAAAATACGAACACCGAATATTGATAAAATTGCCCGTCAGGGACTTCGGTTTACACATGCTTATGCCACGTCGGCAACCTGCACGCCTTCGCGTTTTTCTCTTCTAACGGGCCGGTATGCCTGGCGCAAACAGGGTACGGGGATCGCGCGAGGTGATGCCGCATTGCTTATACCTACTGATATTACCACTCTGCCCGGCATGTTGCAACATGCTGGCTACACAACGGGTGTGGTCGGAAAGTGGCACCTGGGTTTGGGCACCAATGGCGGTCCGAACTGGAATACGGATATAAAACCAGGTCCACTGGAAATTGGTTTCAATTACTCTTTTATCATGCCTGCCACAGGCGACAGGGTGCCGTGTGTGTATCTGGAAAATCACCGGATCGTGGATCTAGATCCTGCAGATCCGATCAAAGTGGACTACAAGCAAAAAATAGGTACCGACCCTACCGGCAAAGAAAACCCGGAATTGTTGAAGATGATGTATTCTAACGGTCATGACAACACGATAATCAATGGGATAAGCCGTATTGGCTGGATGACCGGTGGCAAAAAGGCCCGCTGGATTGACGAGGACCTTGCGGATGTATTGACCGGGAAAGCCGTCAAGTTCATATCGGACCAAAAGGGGAATCCTTTTTTCCTGTATTTTGCCACCCACGACATTCATGTTCCCCGGGTTCCCAACTCAAGGTTTGCGGGAAAAAGCGGGCTTGGACCAAGGGGGGACGTTATTTTGCAATTGGATTGGACCGTAGGGGAAATAGTAAAAACACTTGACCGGCTAAAGATTGCGGACAACACTCTTTTGATCTTCACCAGCGACAATGGTCCCGTATTGGATGACGGATACAAAGATGATGCGGTTGAAAAGCTGGGTGGACATAAACCCGCAGGGCCCCTGCGCGGCGGCAAATACAGTGCATTCGAAGGCGGCACCCGTATACCATTTATCATAAGATGGCCGGGCAAAATAAAGCCGGGAACGATCAGTGACGCCAAATTCAGCCAGGTGGATCTGTATGCTTCATTTGCCGCTTTAACCGATCAAAAAATTACAAACAATAATGCCCCCGACAGCCAAAACCTGTTGGATGTATTGACTGGCAAAAACAAGGTGGGCCGCGATTATATTATTGAGCAGTCATTAAATAATACCTTGTCGATTACCTGGGGCAACTGGAAATACATTGAACCCGCCAACGGTCCGAAAGTGCAAAAAGCAACAAACATGGAACTGGGTAATGACCCAAAGCCACAATTGTATAACATTATAAAGGATGTGGGTGAGAGAGACAACGTAGCGGAACGTAACCCCGCCATTGTCGACAAACTGGCCATGCTGTTAAAAAATGAAAAAGGCAATATGGGAAAATAAAGAAACGATTTACATTCCGGTTTTTCACAAGTCGTTATCATCACATGATTTTTCCAGCAGATTTTAGTGTGCCGGATTTACATGCTATTCAACTACCAATCGCGATCTGAGATGCCAAATACCATCTATAAAAAGGACCGTGTACGTTCCTGGTCTAAAGTTTCCGACAAATAGTTTTGTTTCAGAAGGATTCTTAATCAGAGGAGTAACAAATAGAAATTTTCCGGAGGCGTCTGCAATTTTCAAGGTCGCCTTATTTGCAGAAACAGAAGGATGCTGCACTGTGGCCATTGTTTTCGTCGGGTTTGGAAATATGTCAAGTTTCCTGGAATCGTTTGATGATCTTACTAAAATGAAAAGCTCCGTTCTTCTCATTTTATATAACAACAAGACTAAAATAATTAAAACATGTACAAAAAAATTTGGCTGGTCCTGGTTTGCCTCGCCGGTGTTTTTCACGTCAGGACTTCTGCTGAACCGCTTAAAGAAAAAAAGATCCTGGTCTTTAGCAAGACCGCAGGTTTCAGGCATTCTTCAGCGATAGAATCGGGTAAAAAAACGCTTTTGGAGCTTGGGGCTAAAAATAATTTTATTGTTGACACAACGGAAAACGCCGACGTTTTTACCGATGAGAATTTAAAGCATTATGCTGCTGTGGTTTTTTTATGTACGACAGGTAACGCACTCGATGATAATCAGCAGAAATCATTCGAAAAATATATCCGGAAGGGTGGGGGATATGTGGGGCTGCATTCCGCTGCTGATACGGAATACGATTGGCCATGGTTTGGAGAGCTGAATGGTGCCTATTTCAAGAATCATCCTCGTCAGCAACAGGCCACATTTAATATAACGGATGCTGAGAATATAGCTACCGCACCTCTTCCAAAAGTTTGGTCAAGGTTTGACGAGCTATATAATTTCAAATGGATTGGCACCGACCTGCACGTACTAATCACCATCGACGAAAGCAGTTATTCAGGCGGCGGTAACGGTGACTATCACCCGAT
>JBDTEB010000429.1:0-4737 GCA_039922795.1 Chitinophagaceae bacterium | reverse complement strand
AGCAAAATGTCTTAACTCCGATAGAATTTTGGGGGGCGACGATCACTTGTCTTGCCGTTTTCACGAAAAGTATTAATTATTTTCTTATGGCTTATACCTATAAAAAATCAGGTGAACTGCTCGCCAGGGCCAAAAAAGTGCTGGCCAGTGGCGTGTCGTCCGAATTCAGGAAATATAATCAGCCACACGCGTTATTTTATACCCATGGCAAAGGAAGCCGGGTGTACGATGTGGATGGAAATGAATATCTCGATTTTACCCTCAGCCAGGGGCCGTTGATACTTGGGCACTCAAATCCGGAGGTTTTAAAAGCAGTGGAAGAATATTCCAGGGAAGGTCAGCTTTTTGCCGGGCAGCATCTGCGCGAGATAGAGCTCGCAGAGAAAATCAACAAGCTGATTCCTTCCGCTGAACTGATGCGCTTTTGTCTCGACGGATCAGAAGCGGTGCAAACCGCCTTTCGTATCGCAAGGGCAAAAACAGGTAAACAGAAATTCCTGCGTTTTGAGGGCCATTATCATGGGTGGCTCGATAATGTCTGCTGGGGGCTGTCGGCAAAATCGGTCGATGCCCTGGGTAGCCGGGAAGCACCCCATGTATTTCCGTGGACGGAAGGATTGCCCACAGAGACCAGGGACGAATTTATCATCCTGCCCTGGAATGATTTGGAACTGGTGAGAAAAACCGTTGAACAACATGGGCACGAGATTGCGGCCATAATCACCGAGCCCCTGATGTGCAACAATGGTTGCATTGAAGCAGGGGCAGGCTACCTCCAGGGGCTGCGTGACATTTGCACAGAAAATAATATCGCCCTGATCTTCGATGAAGTGATTACCGGATTTCGGCTAGCGCTTGGCGGAGCGCAATCCTATTATCAAATAAAGCCCGACCTGTCTATTTTTGCGAAGGCCATCGCCAGCGGTTATCCGTTGAGCGTTATTGCGGGTCAGAGAGCATGGATGTCGTTGATCGAAGAGGGCCGCGTGATTCATGCCGGCACCATGAACTCCAGCAACGCCACCGTTGCAGCCGCTCTTGCTACGATCGAAGTACTGGAAAAAGAAAATCCCTACGAGCGGTTCTTCCGGCTCGGAAATAGGCTGATGACGGGCTTGCGCAAAGCCGCATTGGAAACAAACCATCAGGTGTTGGTGCAGGGCCCCGGGCCGATGTTCAATATCGGGTTTACTACCCTTACCGAACTCAGGGATTACCGCGATACTTTTTCCTGTGACAAGGCTAAGCTTGGCAAGTTCATTGCTGCCATGCACGATGAAGGCGTAAGGATCATCTCCAGAGGACTATGGTATATCAGCGCCGCTCATACGGAAGCGGATATTGACCTGGCCATCGACAAAGCAAGAAACGTATTAAAAACACTTTGATGCCATTCCCTTCATATTCAACGGAAGAGCCAACCGCCCCGTTATCATCCGTTGCCGTGATTGGAACCGGCGATCTTGCGTACAGTATCGCGACCTGTTTCCTGTTGGCTTCGTATGCTGTAACCCTGTGTACCGAGAACCCGAATGAAGCGGGTACATATATCCGTAATCATGCACCGGAAATCAACAGGGAAAAGCTGATTGTCAATAATGCTTTTCAAAATCCCGGCAATACTAAACTGATCATTGCCGTCACCGATGAAGGTCTTCTCATCAAACAAGAGCTGATTGCTTCTCTTGAAAAGATGGTAGACCCATCTGCCACCATCGCCATTAATACGGAAAGCATAAGACTAGATCAGCTCCAGGAAAACGCCGCGCACCCATCAAGAATTATTGGATTAAATTGGACGGAGCCCGCGCATACAACCCTTTTTCTGGAAATTATTACCAATGAGCAAGTGTCGCCTGGGGTAAAAACACAAATCAATAAAATTGCGGAAACAATTCATAAAGACGCGTACACCGTCGAAAATTCCGGCGTACGATCCCGGTTGATGAGCGCCATGATCCGGGAAGCATTTTACCTGGTAGAAAAAGGCTATGCGTCAGTGGAAGACATTGACCGGGCCTGCAGAAATGATGCGGGTTATTATTTGCCTTTTGCGGGCAATTGCCGTTATATGGACCTGATGGGTACTTATGCTTACGGTATGGTAATGAAGGATCTGAATCCTGATCTTTCCACTGCCCGTGAACTCCCCTTTTTCTTTACAAAAATTTTGGAAACCGGTGGTGAGGGAATGAAGAATGGCAAGGGACTTTATGACTATACTCCGGAGGAAGTAAAAAACTGGAAAGAAGTCTTTAACGAATTCAGTCAGCAGATCGGGGGAATTATGAAAAAATATCCATTCAATTATCCTCAAACAGACTTAGTCTAGCCGCATGAAAAAAATGTTTGTTGTAGATGCGCACCTCGATCTCGCCATGAATGCCATCGAGTGGAACCGCGATCTGAGCCGTCCGCTAGAAGAGATCCGGCAACGGGAGATGCACATGAAAGACAAACCGGATCGCGGCAGGGGAACTGTATGTCTGCCCGAGCTTAGAAAGGGCAGAATCGGACTGGTTGTCGCCACACAACTGGCCCGTTTTACACCCTCCGGCAGTGCGCTCTCGGGATGGAATTCACCACAACAGGCCTGGTGTATGACGCAGGCCCAGCTTGCCTGGTACAGGGAAATGGAAGCGCTCGGCGAGATGGTACAAATTAACGACCTCGCCAGCCTCGACAAACAATTGAATCTTTGGGAAGATCACAGCATTGCCGATGAAAAAAAACCGGTTGGTTATATTTTAAGTCTGGAAGGAGCAGATTCTTTGGTTGACATTTCTTATCTGCATAAGGCGTATGATTACGGTTTAAGGGCCATCGGGCTCTCGCATTTTGGTCAGGGCCGTTATGCACCGGGAACCAAAATGGAAGGCGGACTCACGGCGGCAGGTTTTGAACTATTAAAGGAGATAGAGAAACTCGGGCTCATCCTGGATGTGACCCATCTAACGGATAAAGGATTCGACCAGGTGCTGGATCACTATCATGGCCCTGTTTGGGCGAGTCATTGCAATGTGCGTAAGATTGTGCCCAACCAGCGCCAGCTGAATGATGAGCAGATTAAACGATTGATCGAACGGGATGCCGTTATCGGCGGGATGCTGGACTGCTGGGCGATGGATCTGCGTTTTATCGATACCGTCTCAGATCCATGGCAGCTGAATATCCGGCTGGAGAACCTGGTCGATCATTGGGATCATATCTGCCAGATCGCAGGGAATAGCCTGCACGTGGCCATCGGCAGCGATCTCGATGGCATTTTCGGCACCGAACAAACTCCCTGGGATATGCATTCTATTGCTGACCTGCAGAAATACGAAGATATATTGCTGAAGAGAGGATATACACAACACGATGTAGAAAACATATTTTCAAAAAACTGGCTGCGGTTTATCAGGAAGGCATGGAGCCAGACATTGGCGTAATACATTTATTTCACCGACATGAATGGATCAGAAAAACACCGGTTAAATCAGCTCTTTGCAGGAGCAGCAAAAACCGAAATAACACCACCATTAGGTACATTTGTCAATGGCGATTTTGTTTCGCACTATGCGCAATGGATACATGATCCGCTCTATGCGAAAGCGTTGGTTTTACAATACAACGAGATCATTGTAGCCATCGTGGTAGTAGATATCTGCGTGATGCCAAAAGAATTCATTGACGAGGTGAAACTGTTGATCCACCAGGAAAGTGGCATCGCAGGTGAAAATGTGCTTATCTCGAGTACACACACCCATGCCGCCGGATCGATAGCCTCGGTATATTTATCTGCCTCAGATCTGATGTACACCAGGAAACTTCCTGCACTCCTCTCGAATGCTGTAAGCGAAGCGAAAAAGAAGTTGCGCCCGGCTAAAGTTGGTTTCGGAAGCGTAGATGTTCCCGAACATGTGCGTTGCAGACGCTATTATATGCAGGATGATTATCAGCCCATGAACCCCATAACGGGCGATTTCGATAAGGTAAAAACAAATCCTTTTGGCAAAGAAAATCTAATCATCAAGAGTGAATCAGCGCCTGATCCCGAAGTGAGTTTCCTCGCGGTACAGGGGCTTGATGGGCAGTGGATCAGCCTTCTCGCTAATTATTCGCTGCACTATGTAGGCGATTGGGAAAATGGTACCATCTCCGCAGATTATTTCGGTTTTTTTTCCTCCGCCATAAAACAAAAATTGAATGCCGGTGATGATTTCGTGGGCATCATGAGTAACGGCACCAGCGGCGACATCAATATCTGGGATTTTATGGGTGAGAGCCATTACCCGACAGGAAACTTTGAGAAAAGTGCGTTCATCGGGTTAGATATTGCGGAAAAGATTTTCCGGGCAGTAATTAATATTGAATGGGAGAATGAACCTTCACTTCAGGTAAAATATGAAGAGTTGATTATCGCAATTCGTAAGCCGGATATAAATGCATTGGAAAATGCCAAACAGACCGTGGCAGCCAGCCGTTATGAAAATATGGAGATCGACGAAGCAGGTCTGAAAGGTCTTTATGCCCGCGAACAGGTATTGCTGAATGAACTGCCCGGAACGCTGGACTTTCCCATCCAGGCGATCAGGATCGGTACCGGCATTATCGGAGCTCTGGGTGCCGAGATATTTGCCGAAACCGGCTTGTGGTTAAAAGCCAATGCTCCAACCAGAAAATATTTTTCCATTGGTCTGGCGAATGCAAGCTGTGGATACCTTCCGCCCGCCCATGAATTTAAACTGGGTGGTT
>JBDTEB010000428.1:0-9863 GCA_039922795.1 Chitinophagaceae bacterium | reverse complement strand
CCTGATTGTATTGTGCTGATTTATCTTGTATTTGTTTATCGTATTGTTGAGCCTGTAACAGCAGCTGTTCTGCCTTATTTCTTTTATCTTCTCCCAACAGAAATGGGATTTTTATATTTAAACCAACATAGCTATACCCGAACCAGGATCCAGCTTTAACAGGATTGAAATCGTTAGTGTATTGATTAGCCCCTAAAAAACCCTTCAGACTGACTACCGGAAGATATTTTGCTTTTTCGGTTTTCTGCTGAAGATATGTCAACTGTTTTTGAAACGAAAGTTGCTGAAAGGCCGGAATGCTGTCTAATGAAAGCCTGGAATCAACCCACAGTAAAATGTTGTTATTTAAAAAGGCGGAATCAATGATGAAATCAGTAGCTCCACCAGTAATAGTTCCGGTTACATACATGAGATAGATTTTATTTTCCACCAACTGAATTGTGGCATCCATCAATTTCTGCCTGGTATTATTATGGTTGATGATGGATTTATTTAACTCGGATTTTAATAAACGACCCGCAGAATAATTTTCAAATTCCAACCGGGTACTCAGCCAGGTTCGGGAAGTGTCAATGATGGCTGAATTTATTTGTTGCTGGTTTAAGTAAACGTTAATATAGGCTTTCGATACTTCGTAGGCCAGGTCATATTTTGATTGTGCCTGTCCCGCACTGTTTATTTTTTCCTGTAAAAGGCTTTCGTTTATGAGCCTTTTTGTGTTTGCATCAAACAATGGCTGGGTTGCAGTAACACCTGCAGATTGCGACCAGGTGGTACCAAACTGGATATTCTGGGTTGCATCAGGTGGTAAAGAAGAATTAAATTTTCCTACCGGGATTATCGAACTTTGCAAAACTGGATTATAGTTGTAATTGTATTCAGCAGACACCTGCGGACCATATTTCTTATACAGGTTTTTGGTTTTAAGTTGTTGTATCTGCCGATCTATATCACCTGCCTTAATATTTCCCCTGTTATCAATGGCCGAATGAATGGCCTGAGACAATGTGGTTGCTGATTGTGCTACGCCCGTGGTCGCGACCAATGAACTAATCATCAAAAAAGGAAAATATATGTAACGCATTATTATCTTTTTATCTGAATACAGAGGCGGGTTCAATTCCTTTTATTCGTCTCAGCGCAAACGAAGCGCCACCAACCGATATCAATCCAATAACGGCAAAAATGCCAGTCAGCAGCAACGGTGAAAAACTGAATATCAATCCGGAATAAGCAACACCTTTTTGAAACATAAGCAGCAGGAAGTAGGCAAAGGTAAAACCAACAACGGCGAAGATAGCGGCCTGTGCCAATATTAGTCCGCTGATAAATTTATTGCTGGCACCAATAGCTTTGAGTGTTCCATAATCCTTTAACCTGTCTAACGCCGACGTGTACATGGTTAATCCTATGATGAAAAATCCGGCTATCAAGGCAAAAATAATCAGTGTGCCGGTACTTAATGCAATACCGCTGCTTCCCAATATTTTCTTGAGTGTTGAATTAGCGATTTTTTGTGATGGCCAGGCCCTTACTCCGAAAATATTTCGGTTAATTAAGGCGGAAATGCTGTCGGCATTTTGGTGGGGCTCCAATTTTATAAGCACAGCACTGATAGCGGTGGAAGACTGGTTGGAATAATATCTGGCATTCTCTATCGTGGTAACGCAAAAACTCGCACCGAATCCACGAAAGCCTTTGGTTTGCATCTCAAAAAAAGCACGCTTGCCATTGATCTCTAATGGTGTTCCTATATCAATGTTATTGCCCAAATTCTTTAGTTCGTAATATTCACCACTAATGGCACCGTCTGCCTGAAGGTCGGATGGACGGCCAGCGATTATCTTAGTGGGATCCAATACCCCATTCAGCCGATCAATATCAACACCAATTAAGGTTATCCCACCACTTTCCCCATTCTGATAATTGGCAGCTGCACCAGTTATCAAAACAGGAAATGCATCCTGTATGCCGGGAAGGCTCTGAACCGCGTGTAATGTTCTAACATCCAATTTGCCGAGCTGATTTACATCTTTGGTCTTGCTGTCTACAACCCAAATATCTGCCTTTACGTTGGTGGCAAGAGATTGCATAGCATTGGTAAGAAAGATGAATATCCCTAACTGCTGACCTATCAAAAAGGTGCTGATCATTATTCCAACTACGACGCCAATACTTTTCGCTTTGTCGAACCGAATAAACTTCCAGGCGGTTTTGAGCAGAAACATGCTATTGGATGGATTTTGAGACGAATACTACGCATTCAATTCTTGCATTCAATAACAGGTTTGTCGTATTATCCAGACCGATCTTTATCTCTCTCACCCGCCTGTCTTGCGTTTCTCCGGCCTGTTCGGTAAAGAGAGATTTCTTTTTGAGGAAAGCGGAGACGAAATAAACTGTTCCTGTGGAAATAGTATCCAAAGCACCAAAGTTTCTGATGATTGCAGACTGCCCGGCTTTGACTTTATCAGCAAAAAGTTCGTCAATTTCACAAACCGCTATTGTTCTGCCTTCGGGTTTAAGTTGGGCGATTACTTGCTTGCTGTCAACAGAATTTCCCGCCTGTGTATTCAATTCCAACAGGATACCATTTACTGGTGCCCTCACAAATTTTTGCTGTAACTGAGCTTCGGCTACTGCTACCTGGGCGTTAGTTTCTTTCCATCTCACCTGGGAAACTTTTACGGTCGCCTGCAGTTTTTTTATATTTGCCTGGAATGATCGCATATCTGTTCTGGCACCATCTACTACTTGCCGGGTTTCTGCTCCCTTTAGCAATAGATCTTCTAAACGCTGCAGTTCAATATTCGAATTGTTGTACCTGATTTGTGACTCGTCTATTGCATCCTGATCTACCTTTATCTGTGCCTCCTGAGCTGCAGCCGCTGTTTTCAGTTGAGCGATACTGGCATCTTCAACGGTATGTTTTAAGCCGACAATAATATCTCCCGCCTGCACAGAATCATTCTCAATTTTGTAGACCTTTTGTACGATCCCGGCAGATTCGGACGACAACTGGACGATCCCGATTTCAGGTTCGATTCTGCCAACACCTACTACCTGAGTGATATCGACACTACGTGTATTACCCACAACAGATTCTTGAGTTACTTTATTCTTACAATTTACCAGCAAGACAGTAAAAAGCGCAGCCAGTGATATTGACTTCATGCCACTTTATATTTTTGTGAAATTTTCATCTTCAAAGGGCTTATCGGAAACCATTCCATCATTTACATATACAATCCTGTTAGCGAAAGTGGTGAGCCTCGTATCATGTGTTACGACAGCAACCGCCTTTCCTTTCGCGGCTATTTGTTTTAGTTCTTCCATTACAACGGCTACACTTTTAATATCCAGAGAAGCAGTTGGCTCATCACACAATATCATGTCAGGATCGGTAACTAAGGCGCGGGCTATAGCCACCCTCTGTTGTTCCCCGCCACTAAGGGTTTTAGGGAGTTTGTTCAACTTCTTGCTCATCCCAACATTCGCCAGGACGCTGGAAGCTCGTTTACTCGCTTCGCTTTCTGAAATACCCTGAAGCAACATCGGAAGCATCACATTTTCCAGCGAGTTTAATGGCGCAACCAAATTAAATTGTTGAAAAACAAATCCAATTTTTTTTAACCTGATAGCAGCTAATTCGTTTTCACTTAGATCATTCATTTTAACGCCATCAACAAAAACGTCTCCGAAACTGGGATAGATTACGCAGCCGAATAACGAAAGGAGGGTTGTTTTTCCTGAACCAGAAGGTCCGATTATCAACGTGAGTTCTCCTGATTTCAGATTCATGCTGGAAGAAGCCAAAGCGGTAATTACGGTATCACCTGTTTTATATTGTTTGCCAACATTGACTACCTCTGCTATTACCCTATTTGTCATACTTATTCATTGCCCGATTTCTGGTTATGCCTCCAATGCACACTAACGATAATTTCATTTCTCCTATTCCAAAATTGATAGGGTGCGTTATAGCCTAAAAAACGGAAGTTGCCGAAAAACTCAACTCCGTTTCTTTGTAAAGCAGTTTCCAGTTTCAAGGCGTTTTGTGTGATCTCTTCATCGTCAGCGTAACCTCCGAAACGAATAGCTGCAATATACTCCTCATTAGTAGTTGAAATGGATATAGTCGAATCAGTTGGCTTTGGCAAATTGTCTTTTGTATATTCAGAAGGCATTACAAAACTCATGGATGACATTGCGTCATTTATATCCATGTGAACGGGGGAAGTCATGGCGATTTTTTTATTGGATTGATTACCACCAAAAATAAAGGATGCCAGTTTCCTAAACCCTGCCGATGATAATTCTTTATATGATTTTGCATTCATCATAACGGTAGCCATAGTCGCGGAAGGGTAATGACGGATCTCATAGTCCTTTTCATTTTTGATCACCTGATACGGTTGTGTCTCTGTTTTAGCAATTCCCATGATTATAAAAATTTAAAAAGATAACACCAGGCTTACTTATTCCTGCCCTGTTCAATCCATAAGAGCTTTGATGTGTTGTAGCCAATATCCTGCGCGATTTTCAAATAATGATTTTTTATCTGGTCCGGTATAGTTTTACTACGAGATAAAATCCATAAATATTTAAGATTTTTTCCAGCCACAAGGGCATATCTATACTCGGGATCGATAGCGATTACATTATATCCAGAATAAAAAGGACCAAAAAAAGATACCTTGAGCATGGCAATATTATCTTCCCGAACAAATTTAGCTTTACCGATAACCCGTTTCCACTTTTCTTTTTTGGTATTATAGCCATTGTTCTCGACCCTGATCGTTCCATTGGGATTTAATGAATATTCCGCAGTGGTATTAACCAGGTTTTTCTCAAATTTAAAATCCATCCTGGCGATTTCATACCATTTTCCAAGGTATTTTACTTTGTCAAAAGGTTTGACGGCGGATGCCCCCTTTGGGATGGTCGAGCAGGAGAATAAACCAGTCATCACGATTACCAATGTAAGAACTGACGCGATTTTTTTCATATTCTATGTAATTCATTCATTACCCTGTTTACAACTGCATCAATTCCTCCATGGCGTCTTTTAACGCCCCCGAAGCTTCATCAAACAGAACATCTTTTGTTCTTTTGGATGCTTTGCTGTCATTGGACTTTTTGATGGTTGCCCTGATGGGATCAAGCGTGTCAAAAAAGCGAGTCACCTGCTTCTCATAGCGTTTATCAGCCTCCATCTCTTTTAACAGATCTTCGTAAGCATCCAACAGGCTGTACATCTCTTTTACATTATCTGCGGTATGCCGCCGGGGAATACGATCGAACAGCTCCTTAAACTTTTCTTTAATTTCATCCATTTCGTAGTATTTGGGCAGTGCAAATATACCATCAATGCGGCGAAAGATAACCGGGTCATGTGGCAACTTTTCCACCTGCCCCTTCCTTAGGTACCAGTTTTATCAATCTTCATCATCGGTATCTTTTGTAACAACTGCCCAAAATACCCACATTAAAAATGTGATGATCAGCGCAATGGCAGATGAATAAAATGCAAGGATAGCCGCCGTGGCATAAATTAAAATAGCCAGCAACTGTTGCCTGACCTGGTTTCTCAACCAGGGTAAACTTTTGGCGGGGTTGCTTATTACCTGCGGATTATTTATAATCGACAGATTCAAAAGCAACATGCAAAAGACGATCAACCCGGTAAACCCTGCATAAAACGCAACAGCCGTGTTTACCGCTGCTGTGCCAATAAAAGCGCCTACCGTTTTTGTAGGATATGGAAATAAGACTACAAACAACAACACCAGGCCATTCAACAAAATAATGGACCGGTTCGCTTTCCATATTCTTTTGAAAATGTTGTGATGCCCCATCCAGATCAAAAGCACGGTTGCGAAGGAGTTGAAGTAAGTGAAATATTCCGGCCAGTATTGAACTATCTTTTGCCAAAGACTTAAATTGGTTGCACCCTCATATTCCTTTATTCCAATTTCAATGGCTAAAAGAGTGATGGCAACGCTAAAAATGCCATCACTAAAGGCTTCTAATCTTGCAGTCTTTTTTTCCATATTATTGATTTGACAGAGAGACGTATTGTAATAATTCGGTTGGATTTTCAGCTTGCTTTACCAAGTAGTCTGCCACATCAGTCCTGTTAATGCTGCCTATATTCATCCCCTTGAAGAGCTTCGTTTCTACGCGGTACTTCTCTGTCAGAGGCCTGTCTTTCAGTTGCCCTGGTCTTACGATCTCCCACCGGATTGTGGATTGCGAAATAAGTTCTTCCATTTTAGTCTTGTCAGCATAAACCCTTTTTAGGAGAAGACTAAAAATTAATCGCATAAAAAATGTGCTGTAGTTGACACTCGCACCAGCCCCGAAGCCTGTCAGCATGATGAAAGGAATTTGCGTTTTGGTTTCTCGCTGCACTGCTATTAAAAGACGCGCGAAGTCTGAATACAAGGTGGTCGCTTTCATACTTTTTCCCGTACCTAATGCCACAATAACAGCCTCTGCATTTGCGATTGATTGTGTTAGTTCAACTTTGCTCGTTGCACTGCCTTTTACCATTTTCAGGTTATCATTCGGTGGCAATGAAATAGGAGATCTGGAGAGTGTGGTGACGTTATGATTTCGTTGCAATGCAATTTTAACGGCCTCGAGTCCAACACCTGCTGAAGCTCCGATAATTGTTAGATTCATGTAAACATGTATTTTTACAAAGGTAGAAAAGTGGTATATAAAATATACTGGCTTCCTTAAAATACCGGTATCTTTTAGTATACCGTAAAAGACATTCCGATGAAAAACAAAGAAAAGCATTTTCAAAACAGAGACGTGCAGGACGTCATAGATATTATAGGAGGTCGCTGGAGAGGGGCGATCCTGGCGACTCTTTGCGATAAGGCAAAACGTTTTAATGAACTCAAAAGAGATCTTACTGGCATTACGCCACGAACATTAATTAAAGAACTGAAATTTTTGGAAATGAATAAACTGGTTAGCCGTGAGCCCGAAACTGACAGTGCGGTGCCAATTTTTTATAACTTAACGAAACACGGAAAGTCTCTGGAGCCATTAATTGGTCAAATTGTAGTGTGGGGTCAGAAACACAGGAAGATCATTCTAGGCTGATTTGCAGCGACCGTTGAAAGTAGGAACTTATGGAACTTCTGCGTTGGCGTTGCGGCTATCTTGAGTAACTGAACTCATGCCTTTTGATCCACACTTTGTGACTGGCAAACATGACTTCCTTTGTAATACTAAAAATCTTTTTTCCGATAAGGTAAGTCTGTTTAATGACAGCCGATCTGTCATCGTTGCCATCTTTGCCCTCAATTTCAGTAACTATTTCGGCATTACCATTGCCTGATTCTTTTCTCCATTTGACGCTTTCTCCATTTATTCTCTTGCCGTCTTTTGAAATCCTGAAGGTATCAATCGAATTGGCTTTGGGTTCATTTGGATAGAAATTTTCGAAGATAAAAGTACCGGTTCCATCGATTTGCCTGACTATTACATTTGCAGGCATTGTAAATGGCTTCCCGGTTGTATAATCGAGGTATGTGAGAGAGCCCTGCCAGGTACCGATACTAGTTTGAAAATCCTTTATTAAAGGATCAATTACATTTTGTGCAGGGCACACAACCAAACAGCCAAAGCTTACTGCCAAACAAAAAAGTATCCGTATATATCGCATTTCATACAAATTTTTTATAGGGTGCAGTAGTTCTAGCCCACCTTACCTACGCTGTGTTTCAATTTAACAGTCAAATATCTTCTCGCCGGAAAATCCAAAAATTTAAATACCAGGTAAGAAAGGCCTACCAGTAGAAGGATAGAAATGGGAATTATATATCTCAAAGAATCCATGGTGGGTACTTTTACGGATACATAATTTGCAAATATCCACATAAAGGGATAATGAGTCATGTAGAGGGGATAAGAAATATCCCCGGAAAATTTATTGATCTTGTAATATTTATCAGCTAAAGTAGATCCTGCCCCTAAAGAAACAATCAGTGGAAAATAAATTACAACTATAGCAGGTTCGACTAACCAGTTCGAATGTTTGCTATAAGGAGTTAAGAATGCCAGCAATAATAAAATACTCATGCCGATCAATCCCAACTTGTTTTTAATGATCCATCTGGATCGAAAAATCAACATGCCCATTAAAAACGAAAACGAGATACGTGCCAAACCATGGAAAAAAGTTCCACCACTCCAGCCACCGACCAGGTCACCGGCAGTGAAGCTCACATAAAAAAGACCGACAGCGGCTAATACTACCAGGAGACCCAGTACTTTTCGGGGTGCTCTAAACAATATTATTGCATACACGAAATTGGCAACGTATTCCCAGAACAGCGACCAACTGGGAGCGTTTAAATTAAAGAGGTTAAAGAATCGTTCAGCAACGACAGGGTAAGGAATTAGAAAAACTGATGCTATGAAAATCAACGCGGTCTCCTTAAAGCCATACACAGCATACAAATTGCTATACGGGTCACACAAAAAAGTAATCAATCCTAATACAGAGCCAATAATAACCAGGGGCTGCAAACGAATAAGCCTTAGTTTGATAAAAGTTTTCAAACCCATGCCAGCTATACGGTTGTCGTAGGCATAGGTAATTACAAAACCAGATAAACAAAAGAAAAAATCAACGGCTAAAAAACCATGAGAAATGAAATTATTTGCGAAATCGGTAATGACGATCTCCATAAAGTGAAATATAACCACGACTACTGCGGCTAACCCTCTCAAGCCATCCAATATTTCAAAATGCGGCTTACTTTTTAGCAATTTTGCATCTGTAGTTTCCTCGATCATAAGTGAGTTTTGTCCTATTAAGCCAGCCACACTTGCCGAAATACTTCTGTTAGCCGGTAGTTGTTCTATTTCTTCGTCATTTTATATCTCAAATGTGTAGTCAAGTTGGAAGGGGTTACTTCTACAATGTGAAATTCATATTTGTCGTTGTCAATGCCGTCAAACAGTCGGATACCAGTTCGCAAAAAAACTGGCGCGATGTGAATGAAAAATTCATTCACTAGTCCTGCGTTGAGAAATTGTTGAATAGTATTGGCACCACCCTGAATTCTTATATCTTTTCCTTTAGCCGACTTTTTTGCTTTTTCTAATGCACTTTCTATTCCATCATTGATGAAGTAAAAAGTAGTTGTTCCTTTTTGAACCCAAGGTTCCCGTTCTTCATGAGTCAGTACATAAACATCTGCTTTGTATAAGTCTTCTGGCCAACTGGCCTCGCCTTCCTCAAACATTCGTTTACCCATAATAAATGCCCCTGTTCTTGCAATTGTCTCTCTGATAAGTTTTCCATCAGGTCCATCTTCTTTACCTCCGTCCATACCCAAGTATTCCCAGAATGCCTTTTGATTAAACATCCACATATGGATTTTTCCTGAAACCCCACCCATTGGGTTGCCAGGGCCTCTGTTGTCGCCTGCGAAATAACCATCCAGCGATATTCCACTGTCAAAAATAATTTGGCTCATAACTTTTACTTCTCTATCATTTGAGTAAATTAATTCGTGTCCATCTGTTTATGTTTGAACGGTCACTCTGTCAATGCCCGCTAAGGTCAAGTATTTGCGAAGACAGGGAATTGATTGCTCGGCTGCCCGGTAAAAACGCTTATTTGAAAAAGTAAGGTTGAAGTTAATAAGTAAAAGTCAAATTGAAACTTGTCTACCAGAACGGCTGCTGATGCTTTGCTGATGTTACATTGTCCAGCCCTGCTTTAGCCAATACTTTTTTTGTGGGCAGGCATTCTAAGTCGGTATAAAATTCCTTTATCCCGGAACTCTTGTATCTTTTATTCGCTAAACTGTCGAGCGATTTGCTATTCAGTC
>JBDTEB010000427.1:0-10868 GCA_039922795.1 Chitinophagaceae bacterium | reverse complement strand
TTAAAAAGTTTGATGGTTCGTTCCCATGCAAGTTTTGCCGCAGCTTCGTTGTATCTCGGACCGGCGGTATCATTGTGAAAGGCGTGCTGTGCACCTTCATAAACAAACAATTCATATTTAATTCCTGCTGCCTTCAGCGCAGCTTCATAAGCCGGTATGCCTGCATTAATGCGTTCGTCAAGTGCACCATAATGCAATAGCATGCTTGCCTTGATTTTCGGCACATCAGTCGCCGCTGGCTGCGCGCCATAAAAGGCCACGGCGGCGTTAAGAGAAGGCTCATGCACGGCCAGCTGATTGGCAAGTCCGCCACCCCAGCAAAAGCCGACGCAACCGATTTTGCCATTGCTTTCTTTCAGCGATTTGAGGTAGGTAAATCCTTTATCGAAATTATTTCTGTTCTTTTCCGTGTCCAGTTTGGAGAAAAGGGAGCGTGCCTCATCTTCGTCTGTCGGTGTTCCCCCAAATGGAGAAAGGGCATCAGGGGCCAACGCTATAAAGCCTGCCTGCGCTACGCGACGGGCCACATCCCGTATGTGCGGGGTGAGTCCGCGGTTTTCATGAATGACGATTACTGACCCGGCCTTTGTTTTTATCTCAGGTTGAACAAGATATCCTTTCATGATTACTCCATCACCTTCATAGGTGATATCTTCTGCGAAGATATCCGTATGATTTTCCGGAACGGTTGCGGCATGAGCGTAGTTCGATTCAAGCATGGGAAGTACCGTCATTACTGCCGCCAAGCTTCCGGTGAGCATGATGAGTTTTTTAATAAATTCCTGCCGGGGCAGAGGTTTGTGTGTGTACTCATCGAATAAATTAATGATGCGTTGGTCCATAATATTGCTTTTAGTATTTTGTTATTTCCTGGTTTGCAGATTGTAATTTTTCATCTACGGGTTCTACGATAAGATCGGTGCCGGCCAATGGCTGAGATATGATCACAGGGTCATTTCCATCGAGGCTTACCTCTGAAATGAGCATCACTTTTCGTTCCGGTTCTTCCACCACTTCTTTCTCAACAGTTTCCCTTCGCCCTTTTGACAAATACAGCCTGTCAAAAACATACAAGTGCAGGTTGGCAACGAACCAGCCAAACAATACCAGGCTAAGGCCTGTGGCAAAACGTATGACGGTTTCCCGGTACCTGATCACGCGGATCACGGTTTTCCCGATCACCAGACCGAGCACGAGGAAGGCAATTGACCAGCCTGCTTCACCAACGGTAAGTAAAGAAGTAGCACTCCAGAGTATGATCATCCAAACCGAAAGAATCGTGAAGGATATGGCGAGTAAAACGGCCAGTACCTGCAAAGACTGGGAAAGTCTCCAGATCTTGAACATCCTTTCCGAACCAACTTCGAGCAGGGTTTGAATAGAGGCAGGCGAGTCCGCTCTTTGAAGGTCATCCGCTATTTCCATAAAAGACCATTGGGGCGCTTCTTCAGCAGATAACGGGAAGCCGGTTACAGATTTCGAGAAACTCGCTTCTGTCATCAGGTAGCCGCTGCACATCAGCGCATGTGCTTCAGTGTCATTGAATGAATCAAGGTCGGTACGAATAGCCGCCAGTTTTTTCTGAACGTCTTTTCGCATGTTGTATGCCGTTAGTCGGGCCAGTGGATTATACTGCGGATCCTGGTCAGATGGATCTTCACAATTGATCCAGTCGATAGTCTGTACATCAAGCCCCATTTTCAGGTGTATAAACATCAGCCCTTTTAATAACCCAGCATGATAACGGTTATCGAGATCATCGAACTGCGCATTGCGTACACGTTCCATTAAAATATCATTTGCCCGGAGCGGAACCGCCAGGCTACCTGCAGACGGGTTGTCAACCGTTCCCATTTGTCCACTGGCATCACTCACGAGCAACACCATGCAATCCTGTTCAAGCAGGCCGATGATGCCCTGATTATCGTGCACGCCACCATCTACCAGGCGTATGACTTTTTCGCTGAAAAGATCTCGCATCGCCAGGGGTTCGAACATCCCCGGCACGCAGGCAGAAGCCGCTACAGCGTGACCCAGCCTGATCTTTCGCTGAAATTGCTCATCACCGTCTTCCTTGTAATACATTCTGCGGAGCCGGTAGTTGCCATCCACCTTTTGTATGCTGGCGGGTGACTCACCCATCCACGAAGCCGTGAACTGCCAGTTGTGGCCTGTGTTCAGCGTGGTGGCATTAAGTATGAGTATGGGCACCTTTGCTTTACGGCGCCAGTTATCGCGTTTTGGATTGAAGGCATGATCTGAACTGCCATCTTTTTTCATTGGATGTACAAACAGATGGTTGAGCCAGCGGACTTCATTTTCGTCGCCGTCTTTTATCTTTCCGAATAATTCTTTTTCATATAATTCGCCCGCTCTTTCCGTACGTGAGTAGCGTGTAAGCATCATTTTCAGATCGTAGTAAAGATTCGATATTACCCTCGTTCGGATATTTCGCTGAACACCTGCCAGGAATTCTTTGGATATTTTCTGGATGATGTTTATATAATCCTGTCGCAAGATTTCCTCATCCGATTTTTTCTGTAACAGATCTCTCACTTCGAGGTAATAATGCGCACCAATAATTGATCCTCCTGATACACAGGACATCACTTCCACATTCCGCAGCATATCCATTTCAGCCATTTTGGCCAGTACGCCGATATGATACAGGGATGCCCTGAAACCGCCCCCCGAGAGTGCCAGTCCGACCTTGCCGGAAAATGCCGTCCGGAGCGCAGCCACCTGGTCTTCCACATCGTCGATAAGTTCTGTGAGCACCGACCATGCGCGCGACTTTTCCAATTCGGCACCGGCGCTCATTCTCATCATGGCTACCTGTGCAAGCTGGCGCGTGGTGATCTCGAGTTTCCACTCGGGAGTACCGTTGATTTTCATCGCTTTGATCAGCCAGGGACGTGCTGCTTCAAAATTTCCCAGTCCAAAATAAGCTTCGGCGATAGTGACATAAAACCACCAGTCAGGTTGGTATTGGGGTTGTTTTTCTTTTGCCGTGAGTAGTTTGAGCAGATCGGTGCGAATAAGTTCTGCGTGTTTGGTAATGGCCGCAGCATCGAGTGGCTGAATAGGAGAACTCATGGCATCGGGACGCTGCTGTTTGGCCAGCAGATCCAACACAAAAGCTGCATTGATACCGCTATAGCCGTCGTCATCAACAGCACCCAGCTCATAGCCTTTCAGGTAATAACCCATAGACATTTCGAGGTGCTGTTTCTGGCCGTCAGCCTCCCATTTTTTCTTGTAGATGGAGCCCGCAATGGCGAGGGTCTGCTGATTTTTGCTGTTGTCGAGTTCCGGCCTTCCCTCCTTTAAAATATGCAGCGCCTGCTTTAGTCGCGCCGCCTGGGGCAGATCCACGTCTTTGAAAGTATTGAGGGCACATTGCTGGTCGAGTTCAAGCCCCAGGTTGTATTGAACGAATAGATCCTTGCGTGCCAGGTTGAGTATTCGCCTGGCATAACCATAATTTTGCTTATCCTGAAGTAAATAACTAAGTGCCAGCATTTCGGCGGCGGAGGATCCCTGTCCTCCCTTATTCAGGATAAGAAGGGCCTGTTCTACGAGGGAGCTTTGTTTGGGCATGACATTGATCTTTATTTGGCAGGATGTGCCAGAACTAATGTAACGATTATTTCGGGCAATTATCTGCCCGCGAGATAAAGCAGGAGGCAAAGAAGGATGGCGGCCAGCACGACAATGGGTAACTGAAAGTTTTTCCACCAGGAAGTTCTTCGTTTAATTTTTAGTGCCTGCGTTAGTGCCGGACTCTCCGCAGGAAAAAGTTTTTCCATTCTTTTGGCAACTGGAAGAAATTTTTTGTAACCCAGGGCCTCGGAAGCAGCCATGATTTCATCAGCGATCTGTATATTGACCTGCTGGTTGTTCCATTGTTCGAGCATGAGAAGATTCTCGTCATTTAAAATATAGAGAAGGTAGCGCTGGAGGGCGAGGAAGTTTGTACGGTCCCTGTCAAGGCTGCGCGTCTGGGTCACGAGTCGACAACATTTAAGGTACAGGGCTTCCGGCGTTAATGGTGGCTCCGAATTGCCACTGACGGTACTTTCGCGATACCAGCGTTCCTGGTTATAGGCTGAGCGTTTTTCCGGATTTGCAAGTACCCGGTAAGCATCATGAATTTCCCTGAACCAATTCTCCGTGGCCTTCCCTCCGGCATTTACATCCGGATGATATTTCAACGCAAGCTGACGGTAGGCTGTCTTTATTTCGTGCTGGCTTGCGGTCAACGGAACGTCAAGAATCTTGTAGAAATCTTTTGCAGGCATCAGAAAAAATGAGGAGGTCTGGTGATGAGCATATCAGGGATATCCTGACCCACGAAATTATTATTTTTTTCATTGATTAATGCCCCCCGTGCTGGTTCGCTATTTGCATATCGGCTTATAAACAAATTATATGATCTCACAAGAAAATAACCTGCCAAAAGACGAAGCAACCAACGATCTGTCAGGATCAAATACCGTTAAAAATCCCGATGACTGGACCACAGGGGCTGAGCCGATGACTGGCGCCCAAAAATCATATTTGAAAACACTTTCAGACGAAGCAAAGGAAGAAATGGACGAGACACTGTCTAAAGCAGATGCTTCAAAAAAGATTGACGAACTGCAGCATAAAACCGGAAGAGGACTGCAGGACTAAGTATAACGGAAAAGGTCAGCCGAAATGGCTAACCTTTTCCTTATTTAAAATTCATCCTGGGGGGAATCGTCTTTGTTGTCGCCGCCAGTGCTATAGGTATTGTTCTCTTCATCTTCTTCACCAATTTCTTCGTCGGCATCATCATCTTCTGCATTGGCCGTATCCAGATCGCCACCCGATACGTCTGTTGCCATACTGCCCTCGTTGATCGGATCTCCTTCTTCATCTGTTTCATCGAGATAAGCCTCTTTCAACTGACGATCATCTTGCGTATCAACATCGTCTTCCGCACTTTGCAATATTCCTTTTTCAGTTGCCGTTACATCCGAATCCGATTCATCGTCCGGTGCTACTTCATCCAGGTCGTCTTCATCTTCAAAAATATTTATTCCCTCTTCATCATCTGATGCAGCTGTTGTGTCGCCAATAGCACTCATTGATGGCGGGTGAACATGCTCCTGCCCTGGAATATCTGTCACATCAGGTATTTCGACAGCGACCGCTTCTTCTTTCAATTTCTCTACATCATCTGGTGAATCCTGAAGGTCTGCTTTCATGTAACCCGGTGGTAATTTTTTTCCTGGTTCATCCTGGTTCGATGGTGCCTGCATAAATTGAGATTTATTAAAGTTTAAATTTAGGCGATCTGCTGTAGCCCATTTTCTTTCAATTCAAATATTTCAGTATCTATATTCACGGAATTTCGCAATTCCACATTATTATACTGATCGCTGATCAATTGCTGTGCATGATGCAAAGCTTCTGCATACGGTTGGTATAAAACTCTTTTTGGAGAACCATCGGCCGCAAGTTCCATATCCCATAATCCTGAATTGTGCCAGGGATTTTGAAGATGATCCCAATCGGGCCGGTCGATGATAGGGTAGATGCAGATTCCCCAGTAGGGAATTTCCTTATCGATGAGCAATGCCGATTCTTCGGCAATATATTTGATCCAGGCCGGCCGATCGGACCCGGGATGACTGGTTTCGGAGAGTACCAGCGGTCTTTTATAGCGATGGTAAGCTTCCTCCATCAGGCTGCTGAATGAGCGAAACCTCGGATCCATGTTCTCGTTTCCCCATGGCAAAAAATGACCGGTGCCGTTAACCCATCGATTATTAAAGTAGAAGTTTAGTCCGAGGATGTCGAGATATTCTGGCGATCCGCCCAGTTCAGCACACATACGCCCTGAGAGAATATCGGCCACCTGGTATTGATTCAGGTGGGCCGTTGCCGCCGATTCGATTTCCTCTTCAGTTGCATCAAATGGAGGAACCATCTGAACAAGTGGTTCAGTGGCAAGGAATCTGATACCCGGATCTACTTCCCTCATGGCGGCACTGCCTTCAATATAGGCGCGCATCAAGGCGTATTTTACTTCCCAGCCCTGGCCCACACAATACGGAGAGGTACCTCGGGCGTCTCCACCCAGCCAGGAAAGGAAACTGACCTCGTTGATCGGTGTAACGATCAGTTCACCCTCGGGGGATAACAAGCGATAAAACTGTACAAATGCCCTGGAGAGAGCAGCGAACCGACGGGCAAACAATGGATGAAGCGGGGTAAGGTCATCGGCAAACCCGAAATGGCAGATATCCCAAACCTGTTGAATGCCGGCGGTTTTCCCTGCCGTAATCATTTTTTCCACGGTTGACCAGTCGTATTGATAAGGCTTTTTTTCTACCTGGCTCCAACGGATACCTTCCCTCACCGTCTTCACCCTGATGGAAGCGAGGTCATGATAATCAGCTGCTATCATGGATAGATGCGCGGTAAGTTCAAGGAAATCGACCCGATGGCCAAACGCATTAAGTTTATCTGAGCATTCATAACCCGCCATCCAGAAAGATTCAAAAGTATTGTTTGATAACGGATAAGAATGCGATGAATGATTGTTTTCGAAATTGATCATAATTGAAATTAAGATGATAAAAAACCTCAGCTGCCTCGTTGCCTTCTCGTCGGAAGGCAGACATGAAAATTTTGTGCCGTTCCTTGCAGGATAGGCAATAGCAGGTGCTAATCGGTAAAAAAAACCGGGACGATCATTGCCCCGGTTGGATGATTTTAAAAAGTACTCCTGACGTTTTCTTTGGCTTCCTCAAGGGGGATGCCAACCTCATCTGCCTGCTGATAGCTTTCCAGGGGTTCACAGGTACAGATCAGGTTTCGGTCACCGAGGGTATTGTTTACCCTTGATGTAGAAGGCCAGAATTTATTTTCGTGCAGGTAAGGCAATGGAAAAGCAGCCTGCCTGCGGGAGTAGGCGTGATTCCATTCATCGCTGGTAATGACCGCCAGCGTATGAGGCGCCATTTTTAAAGGATTATCCGCCTTGTCCATATTACCTTCCTCGATCGATTGGATCTCGTGGTAGATACCGATCATCGCATCGCAGAACCTGTCTAGTTCGGGTTTGCTTTCACTTTCCGTTGGTTCGATCATAATGGTTCCCGGCACCGGAAAACTGAGGGTGGGAGCGTGGAAGCCATAATCAATGAGGCGTTTTGCCACGTCTTCCGCCTCGACGCCGGCAGACTGTTTAAACGGGCGAAGGTCAACGATGAACTCATGGGCGCAGGTATTGTTCTTACCTGTATAAAGGATCTTGTAGTATTTCTGCAACCTGGCCTTCATATAGTTGGCGTTCAGGATAGCGTACATGGTTGATTTCTTCATGCCTTCCGCACCTAACATTTTGATATAGGCGTAACTGATGAGCAAAATACTGGCTGATCCAAAAGGTGCCGAAGAAACAGCATGATGCCTGTTTATCATATCTCCCGATGTGGTTAATGGAAGTCGGGCCAGAGATATATGACCCGGTAAGTGAGGTGCAAGTTTTTCATTCACACAGATCGGACCCATGCCCGGTCCGCCGCCACCATGCGGAATGGAAAATGTTTTGTGCAAATTAAGGTGACAAACATCGGCACCGATAAAACCAGGTGAAGTAAGTCCTACCTGGGCATTCATGTTGGCGCCATCCATGTAAACCAGTCCGCCGTTGGTATGAATGATCTCGCAAATCTCCCGGATGCTTTCTTCGAAAACTCCATGGGTGGAAGGATAGGTGACCATCAACCCGGCCAGCGAGCCGGTATATTTCTCCGCGTTGAATTGTAGATCATCCACATCGATATTTCCTGCCTCATCGCATTTTGTCACAATCACTTTGAACCCGGCCATCACCGCCGAGGCGGGATTGGTACCATGGGCAGAGATCGGAATAAGAATAATGTTTCGCTGTGCTTCGTTGCGAACCGCGTGGTATTCTCTTATGGCAAGCAGTCCGGCATATTCACCTTGTGCGCCGCTATTTGGTTGCAGGGATGTGGCTTTGAAACCGGTGATATCGCTAAGCCATGATTCCAGTTCGGTAATGATCTGACGGTATCCCATCCATTGTGAAGGAGGAGCGAAAGGGTGCATGCGACTGAATTCTGGCCAGCTTACCGGAATAAGCTGTGTGGCTGCGTTAAGTTTCATGGTGCATGATCCCAGGGCGATCATGGAAGTATTTAAAGAGAGGTCTTTATTCTCCAGTAGTTTAAGGTAACGCATCATTTCCGTTTCACTGTGGTGCGTGTTGAACACCGGGTGCGTCAGGTAAGTGGAACTGCGGGTAAGGGTAGCCGGTATATTTAAAATATCTCCGTCAAGATCAAAGCTCGCGCTAAAGACAGGAGCGGCACGATGTTCTGCGAAGATGCCAACGATAGCTATAATATCTTCCTGTGTAGTGGTCTCATCAATGGAGATGGAGAGGGAATCATTATTGTAAAAGAAATTCATCTTCCTGGATTCAGCCAGCTGATGAATGGCTGCTGCATCGGCAGTGTGAACAGTGATGGTATCGAAATAATATTCCTGTCTGATTTCGTATTGTAGTTCGGTGAGCGCGGCATGAAGACTCTGGCTGAGCACGCAGATGCGTGCTGCGATCGCTTTCAATCCTTCAGGCCCATGGTAAACCGCATACATCGCAGCCATGTTGGCCAGCAGTGCCTGCGCCGTGCAGATATTTGAGGTCGCTTTTTCGCGACGGATATGTTGTTCGCGGGTTTGAAGTGCCATTCTTAAAGCCCGGTTGCCGGTTGCATCCTGGCTTACCCCGATGATGCGGCCCGGGATGCTTCTTTTAAATTCATCTTTCGTGGCAAAGAAGGCGGCATGTGGTCCGCCGAATCCCATGGGAACACCCATTCTTTGTGCCGATCCGATGGCTATATCTGCCCCCAGTTCGCCGGGAGGTGTCAGCAGGGTAAGAGCAAGAAGATCCGTAGCCATGATAACTTTTGCGTCGACGTCATGGAATTTTTTGATGAAATCGCGGTAGTCGACGATGCTACCGTTAGCGTCAGGATATTGAACGATGGCACCAAAAAAACTGGCGTCGGGACTGGCTTCTTTATAGTCTCCGAAGATCAATTCTACTTGCAGGGGTAATGCACGGGTGATGAGAATATCCCTTGTTTGGGCAAAAACGCCGTTATCCACAAAGAGCCTTGGCGCCGTGATATGTGCCGCCTTGTTTTTGTGGTTAAAAAGCATGGCCATAGCTTCTGCGGCTGCAGTGCCTTCATCAAGCAGGGAGGCATTGGCGATTGGCATTGCGGTGAGATCGCTGACCATTGTTTGGAAGTTCAGCAGGCTTTCCAGCCTTCCCTGTGCGATCTCGGCCTGGTATGGTGTGTATTGGGTGTACCATCCCGGATTTTCAAAAAGATTTCGAAGGATAACGCTGGGCACGATTACATCGTAATAGCCCTGGCCGATATAAGATTTGTACACTTGATTTTTTGCCGCAATGTCGCGAAGGCCGTTAAGGTAATCGAATTCGCTGATGGCTGCTCCAGTTTGCAATCCGGACTTCAGCCGGATGGCAGGCGGGATGGTTTTATCGACAAGCGCATCCAGCGAGGTTTCGCCAATGGTTTTCAGCATGGAAGCAGTTTCTTCCTCATTGGGCCCGATATGCCGGGTTGAAAATTCATTAGCCTGTTTTTCAAAAGAATTCATCATATATAATTAATTAAATCGAAGCGCGAAGTTAAGAAATTTAGAGTTTGTGCATTTGATTGCGGTTTGGTGGAAATCCACACCTTATGCCTTCCTCAGCTTATCCAGCACATAATAGACAATCGGACAAAAACTGCTGTTCTTCAAGGTTATCTCGACTTTTTTGAAAATGATGTCTTCATCGGTATATGGAAATCGAACGCAGTCTGACGGCCGGTCTTCGTACACCGAACAGAAATTATCTTCCCCGAGGAAAGGACAGGGTTTTGATCTTGTGACATAATCACCATCGTCATCCATCCTAAGATAGGTGTCGATGAATTGGGTCTCCTTCATGTTCATCACCCTCGAAATTCTTTTTATATCGGGACCTTTAAACCTTGGAGAATAATTCCGGCAGCAATTCGCACATTTCAGACAGTCTATCTTTTCAAAGGCCTGTTCGGTAAGATCCGGCAACTGGGGCAGGATGACATTCTTATTCGTTTTCTGCAGGTAATATTTAAACGCCTTCTGACTGTCTTTTGATTTCTGTTCCCAATCATGTAATTCGTCGGTCATGCTGCAAAATTAATTCTTTCAACAAGTTCTGACCCGTCTTGTTCGAACGGCGACCCATCTTACTAATATTCCATCTTACGAAGTGAGGGAGCTTTGAACCAGGTAACGATGACCACGGCAATGGTCATACATCCTCCAAAAACTACTGATGGAACCGTCCCCATCAGTTTGGCCATCACTCCACTTTCGAACTGGCCCAGTTCATTCGACGAATTAATGAACATGGAATTTACGGATGACACCCTTCCTCTCATGATGTCTGGCGTCTTCAACTGTAGAATCGTGCTCCTGATAACTACGCTGATTCCATCGAGGAATCCGCTGCAAACCAATATAATGAAGGAGAGGAGGTAAACTTTTGATAGTCCGAATATAATGATGCAGGCACCAAAACCGGTTACCACATACATGAGAATAAGACCCTGTTTATTGCGTAGCGGAAAGAGGGTCATCAGGAGGATGATGGTAATAGAACCCATATCGGAAGCGGCGTTGAGCCAGCCGAACCCGATGGGACCTGCTTTAAGGATGTCCCTGGCGAAAACCGGGATAAGTGCGACGGCGCCACCAAAGAGTACCGCAAAAAGGTCTAGTGCCATTGCGCC
>JBDTEB010000426.1:0-6040 GCA_039922795.1 Chitinophagaceae bacterium | reverse complement strand
GCATATCGCTTGTCGCATAAATATAATAGGTGCCATTGTCTTCTATAATAGTTGGATCGGCGAAGTAACCAGGCAGCAAAGGATTTCCTGTCTTTGGACTATTGAATGTGACATCGTTCTTGTTCCAAAGGTCCAGAACCGACCGATCCGGGTTTTGAGCATACACACTAACCCCACTCGTAAAAGCAATTAAGGCTATTAGTAAACATCTATAGTTTCGCATTTTTACTCTTGCTTGTTTTATTAACCAATAATCTGTTGGACAGTCCGAAGGTTCCACGAGTACAGATTTGCAATCGGGTGAAATCGCCAAAATATCGGTTTGAAAAAAGAAAACCCGTTGAAAAGCTGCGGTATAAAGAAATGCTATAATCTAATCCAAAAAAAAAATATCAAAATATCATTAGGTTTTCTAAAAAAACCATCAAAATTATTGGCTTAATAAATCAAAATTTGCAGATTATAGTTCTGCTTGTTAAATTTTTTAAGTCTAAAAAAATCGAAATGCTTCCACAATTATCTGTACGGCTTTTGCTGCTACTGGGTTTCACTTTTTTTACCACCCTCGGTTTTGCCCAAACCAGGATCGTCGGCAAAGTAACAGATTCCGATTTAAAGCCTCTCGCAGGGGCCTCCGTAAGTGTAAAGGGTACAAAGACGGGAGTTACCACCCTCGATGATGGAAGCTTCTCTATAACGGTTGCTGTCGCATCGAAAGTGCTTGTAATTTCCAGTGTAGGTTTTGAAACCCAGGAAGTTTCTATTTCCAATCAAACAAATGTATCGGTCGTATTAGTGCCGAAAGCGTCGAGTTTAAACGATGTAGTGGTCGTAGGTTATGGAACGCAAAGAAAAACAGATGTAACCGGCTCCATAGTAAGTGTAAGCGAAAAAGCGCTTCGGGAAGTACCTGTTGCCAATTTGGCCCAGGCCCTTACCGGTCGTGCGGCAGGCGTGGATGTATCGCGCTCATCAACAAGGCCCGGTGAATCAGGCCAGATCAGGATTCGTGGTGAACGTTCCTTGACTGGTTCCAACGATCCCTTGCTGGTTGTTGATGGTATTCCTTTCAGCGGCGGCATTAATGATTTGAACCCGGATGATATTGGTAACGTTGAGATATTAAAAGATGCTTCAGCCACAGCAATTTACGGCTCAAGGGGTTCAAGCGGCGTTATCCTGATCACCACGAAAAAAGGAACACGGAACGGAAAACCCGTTGTTAGTGTAAACTCGTATTATGGTGTATCACAAATCACCAGGCAATACCCGATGATGAACGCCAAAGAGTTTACACAATACAGGGCTGATGCCAATTACAGTGCGGGGAACACCGCTGATGAACAGGTAGGAATAGCCAACGGTACCAACACAGACTGGCAGAAACTGGTTTATCAGAAAGGTCATATTACTGACAACCAGGTAAGCCTTGCTGGTGGAAACGACAAAACACAGTATGGTCTTGGTTTGGGATACTACCAGGAGCAGGGAATTTTTAATTTTATTTCCCTTGACAGGTTCAATCTTCGGGCTACCATCGATCAAAAAATAGGGAAAAGAATCAAAATAGGATTAAACACATTGAATTCTTTAACCAATAACAATGGGCAGGACCTTAATCCGATGCTCAGTGTTTTGCGTATTCCGCCAATGGAATCTCCTTATTTGGCTGATGGATCATTTAATTATATTCCAGGATTTGGATCTCAGGACGGCAACCTCAACCCGTTGCTTTTGAACAACAGCAAGGATATCATGAAAAACAGGCAGAGAAGATTAAGGACTTTCAACAGCCTGTACGGAGAAGTGGAAATACTTAAAGGACTTAAATACCGGATCAACGTGGGCCTGGATTTCAGCCAGCAATATACAGGAAGCTTTAACGGTGCCGGCTCCTACTTTAGCGGAGGCTACCTGGACCAGCAAGGCACTTTGAATCCCCTGGTAAATAATGCCACTGTTACGAACGGAGAAGCATGGAGCTACGTACTGGAAAACCTGTTGACTTATGAAAAAACCATAAAAGAAAAACATCGGATTTCTTTTACCGGTTTGTTCAGCACCCAGGAAAGTCAGGGTTTCAGCAGCAGTTTCAATGCTACGGCGCTTCCCGCCAACTACATACAGGATTATAACTTTTTACAAGCGGGAACTGTTACGGTGAATCCGAACAATAACGGATTTTCCAAGCAGGGGTTATTGTCTTTTATGGGCCGTTTAAATTACGCATTCGATAATCGGTTCCTGGTTACTGCAACGGTTCGCCGGGATGGATCTTCTGTTCTTTCGCCCGGCAATCAATGGTTCACATACCCCGCAGTTTCCCTGGGATGGAATGTATTCAATGAACATTTCATGTCAAATATTAATGTCATATCCAATTTAAAATTGAGAGCAGGATGGGGAACTACATCCAACCAGGGGATTGCGCCGTATTCGACGCTCGGCGGCCTTTCTACGAATACGTATAATTATGGCGGTACGAATGTTACCGGTTATTTTGTAAATGCTTTACCCAATGCAAACTTAAGATGGGAGTCAACCACAAATACCAACATCGGTATTGACTTTGGCTTTTTTAAAAACAGGATCACCGGTTCGTTTGATTACTACACCCAGCAGACAAAGGACATCCTGGTTAACAAAAGCCTCCCTATCAGCAATGGTGCCTCCAGTTATGTTACCAATGCGGCCAAAACTAAAGGGCATGGGATAGAGCTAAGCCTGAGTACTATAAATATTGAGGCGAAAAACGGCATCGGCTGGAGCACAGATTTCAACTTTTCCATCAACAGGAATGAAATTGTACAATTGGCGGATCCTAACCTGAAACAGGATGTGGGCAATGGCTGGTTTGTGGGCCAGCCTCTTTCTGTAATTTATGATTTTACGAAAATAGGAATATGGCAGACCGACGAGTCCGCAAAAGCAGCCACCTTTAAATCACAACCGGGCAGGATAAAAATACTGGACTTAAATAATGATGGCAAGCTTGATGCAAGCGACAGAAGTATTCTAGGAAATTTTCAGCCAGATTGGGTCGCGGGAATGACCAACCGGGTCAACTACAAAAATTTTGACCTTTCCTTTGTGATGTTTGCCAAGTGGGGCGGCACCATTGTGAACGGCCTGTTCCAGAGCACATCCGGCGGTGGCCCTTTTGGTTTCTTCGGACAAGGAAGAACCAATGTGCTCAGATATGATTACTGGACACCGACCAACCCAACGAATGCGTTTCCTCAGCCAGACGGAAAAAACAATAATGCGGATTATTATTCCACGCTGGGATATATGAACGGAACGTTTATCAAAATGAGAAGTATAAACCTGGGGTATATGCTGCCAGGCAAATTGAATGACAAACTGGGCATTCAATCGCTCAGGGTTTACCTGACGGCACAGAATCCTTTTTTGATCTATTCTCCAATCGTGCGGGATGGCTTTGCAACCGATCCTGAAGGAACCGGATTTGGTAATGTAACAGGGTCACAAGGGGGTAACTCAGCCGTACCAGGCAGAGCGATTACGATCAATGTGCAAACACCTCCCACCAGTGCATGGATAATAGGCGTAAACCTGAAATTTTAAATGATTGCCATTTTTATAAAGTACAAAGAACTTTCAATTATGAAATATATAAATAACATAGTAAGCTTCAGCCTTCTGACTGCGCTTATGCTTACCTCATCCTGTAAAAAAGTACTGGTAGAAGAAAACAGGTCAAACATTACGCCTGGTATTCTTTCTTCACCCTTAGGCTTACAGGCAGGATTAAATGCCTGTTATTCCAACCTCAGATACCTCTACGGCCAGGAGCCCCAGCTATATCTTTCAGAAGCCGGAGTAGATGAAGCACAGAGAGGAGATAACGCTGGCACCCAGATGTTTTTTAACAATATTCAGGCAACAGATGGCAACGTATCCACTTTATGGAACACTGCGTACCAGTCCATCAACACGCTCAACGGGGTAATAGGTTTAGGCCCAAAAGTTGACTTCCCGATCATTACAAAAACGACGGTCATTTCCGAGGCCAAATTTTTAAGGGCATTTTATTATTTTATGTTGGTTCAAACTTTTGGGGATGTCAGTTTGCACCTTGATTTCAATACAAATCCTTCTGTCGCTGATTCCCGCCAGCCAATCGCTGATGTGTACGCAGCTATTATCAAGGATTTAACGGAGGCAGCGGCCGGCTTGCCGGTTAAACCGACCCTCTCAAAAGGTCAGGCTTCCAAATCAGCCGCTTTGTTTCTTCTGGCAAAGGTTTATCTCACAAGAGGCTGGTCGACAGCAGCGCAGACTGCTGATTTTCAAAATGCCTATGCTACAGCTACCGGCCTCATCAACGATAAGGCTACCTACAATCTTGACTTATGGCAGGACTTTAAAGACGTGAATGCCAACGGAAACGATTATGGAAAAGAAATTTTATGGGTGATAGACCGGAATACAAATATAACAGCGGCTGAAACGAATTTTGGCGGCGGTGGGGGAGGATCCCCTTACGGCGGTAACAAGGAAAACAGGGCAAATTTTTATTTCAGGCCAAATTATCCGGGAACGCTGTTCAATGTAAATAGGGGGATCAGTGGCGCCACGACAGCGAATTTTATAATGATGAACAGGGATATAACTAACGGTCGCCCCTATGTGCGGATAAGGCCTTCCAATTATACTTTTAATATTGCTTTTGCAGAAAGAGCGAATGATTCCCGCTATGAAAAAACATTTCAGACAGTCTGGATTTTTAACCGGGGTGACGCTATAGCAGCTACCATTGCAGCTGCGACTGGCAGGGGTATGTTGATTAATAACGTGGACACGGCTATCTGGATGCCCGGACAAGCGGTATCTCAAGCACGCATCATGGCATTCAAAGGGGCGATATTGACACCGGATGGTTATACTGGTTCCTTATTTCCCGCTCTCTCAAAATATGAAGATCCGGGCAAACTGGCCATTAATGATGCTTCGGAGAGGCCGTTTGTGATGTTTAGATTATCTGAATTATATCTCGTTGCGGCAGAAGCTGCTTTTAAAGGTGGAGCACCGGTTCAAAATGCCGCAGACATGATAAATGTACTCAGGCAGCGGGCAGCCTACCGAACAACCAACTCTGCTGCACAAAACGCAGTGGCCGCCAGCGCACAAACGATCATGGTGGGGAGTATCACACTTGATTTTATCCTCGACGAATATTGCCGCGAATTGTTTGGAGAATGGAGAAGGTGGTATGACCTTGTGAGGACAAAAACACTGGCGACCCGCGTCGCAACCTATAACGCCGATGCACTAACAGGATTTAAAACCCCCAGGGATCTGCTAAGACCCATTCCACAATCACAGATTGACCTGGTAACCGAAGGTCCTGCATATCCGCAGAATCCCGGGTACTAGACCGGGTCAGGATTAAATAGAATTTCGTTTCTAATGAAACCGGGGGTGATGGTCACTCCCGGTTTTTTGTTATTTTGTTCATCCCAACAGCCGGTTAATTTCACTACTCCGGACTCCCGGATATCATTAACAAGTTCCTTGCATGTGTGAATATTACAACTTTTAGGCAACGCTATGTAACAAAAGGTATTGGCCATTGAGGAACTTTATGTATCGGTTAATCTCAAAAAATCAGTATTGTGAAAAGCAAGAGTTTATTTCCCATGGTCATTTTTGTTATAATTACGGCCATCGGACTGTTCTGGGCACGCGCTGAATACACTGCAGGTTCTATTGTAGCTTCTTCCATTATTGGAGCAAGTGCTTTTATTCTGGCTGTTTTTATCGCTTCTGCAATTAAGATAGCCGATCCGTGGGACAAGGCGGTTATACTCCGTCTTGGGCAATTTAAAGCGCTAAAGGGACCGGGATTATTCTTTATCGTTCCTATTATAGATAATATTCCCTACTGGATTGATACCCGTGTGATCACCACATCCTTCAAAGCAGAAAAAACGCTTACAAAAGATACTGTGCCAGTGGATGTGGATGCGGTTTTATTCTGGAAAGTACTCGATCCCAGAAAGGCTGCGCTTGAAGT
>JBDTEB010000425.1:0-3021 GCA_039922795.1 Chitinophagaceae bacterium | reverse complement strand
TCCGTGATGGCTGTCTTATCAACAGCATTCCAGGCACCGGATACAATGGCGAGTATGATCGTATTCGGTCCGCGTACCGGGAAAAAACTTGTGCTCTCATCTGGTATCAATTGCCTCGTAATCCAGGCGGCGCGGCCATCACCAACGGCGCCGACCAGCAAACGCCAGGCGGCTTTCTGCAAATCGAGGGTAACCGGATCGGGCACCGTAGTTACAGATTTGCCAGCACTGTAATATTCTGCCCAGAAACGCGCCGCATTATTAACTTCCTTCACAGAAAGCAATGGCTCAAAGCTGTCCACCATACAATCGTCAGGATATACACGCACCCACAATTGGGGCTGGTTGTTGATTGTTTTAAAACGCGTTTCCAACCGCATCGGAAATAATAAAAAAGGGGTGTCTGCGGGGAAGTGCTCGCTGAGGGCTTCACGCGGGTCAACGAACAACGCGAAATCCTTTTCCAGGTTTCCGATTGTCGCACGAAGTCTTTCAAAGACTGTAGCCTGGGATTCTTTTGTTTTCTCTTCTGTATTGATTTGTTCTGTAATTTTTTTCCGGCGGTTAAGGTAAAGCTCATTATTATCTCCTTTTTGCCGTTCCAGCGCCGTCAGCTGATTTTGCAGTATTTTAATGCGTTGGCCCGACGCAAACCAGTTCAGTCTTGCTTTTTCTGCTGCATCCCTGCCCCTGCGGAGTTCGTCACGAGTTTGTTTAAATTCAGCCATAACGGTAATGGTTATACTTTTTTCTGTAATAACATTTTTGAGGCATGTGTGCATACCATCATGGGAACCTGATACAAAATATACGCAAGTCCGGCAGCATCGATATTGCTGTCCCATCGCACATTAAAATCATCTTTATACTGGTCAAGCTGGCCCGCTTTCTCGGTGTCACTTTCTGCCGGATCAGGGATAAAACTGGCCGGCAGCCGGAGGGGTGCTGGCAAATGCAATACATCAATTACGCCTTCATCCGCAGGTAGTACTTTAGACCAGTCCAGGTCATTCCAGGTGTTGAGTTGCTGGTTTCCGCCGTCCGTTGCTGTTACATCCAGGCCAAACCTTGGCTCTCCGGGCCTTTCCTTGATCACAAAAAACCAGCCTGCATTGTTATCGTCGGGAATGGCCGGAGCATCTTCCCCTTTGGCGGTGGGGACCGTTAGATCGAAACCAAAAAAGTAAATATCCGGGTCCACTTTGGCAGCATACAAGGGCGTTTTAACAATAGATTGATCTGGTTCTGCCTTATCACCTTCGGCCTGGTGGAACAAACTCCGTGGTTCATGAATATCAGCCTGCCCGTCTTTATTCAACGACCATGCAGCACGGTGCGCATATACAACGGCGGTAGGATATTTTTTCAATAATTCGCCACGGATCACCAGCACCAACTCGGCTTTCGGGGGCTCGCCTGCCTTTTGCCGGTTATCGTGCGCACCCAGCTTGCTTAGTCGTTTCCAATTGTGTAATTTATAAATGTCGTAATAGGGCTCACGCTGCACTTCCTCTGACTCATTTGCCAGTTTAGGGTCTTTTAGCAAAGTTGAGACATCCCAGAATTGACGAAAATAACTGCCCCGTTGATCGGTCGGGTATTCCCGCCATAGCAACTCTCTGGCAAACTCATGGTTAAGCCCAACCATATAGGATTCAATGAATGGCTGGTTGGTTTCCATTAGCGTAAGGCTATTGTGTTCGATCAGTTCCACATTAGGCAGAAACAGTTCATCCGAAATTTTCTTTAAATCAGAATACATCGGCTTGTTTATTTTTGGATAGGCCATGGCTTCTACAAAGCCTTCGTCCACCAGTTGGTCTTTTATCCAAGGGGGGAGGCTGACCTGCTGATTAGTCCATGCCGCCACTGTTTTTTCCGGTTTTAATTGTTGAAGAATGGTGACCGCAAGGCTGTCTAATGCTATTTTAAACGGAGCCGTTGCTACAGGTGTTGCCGTCCTGTTTACCTGCATCAGGCGGTACATATCTTTTAGTGAGGTTTTGAAAAGAACGGCGTTGTTACTATCCGTGCTGCCACCGACAGTTGGTAAAAAATTTTCTTCCGGGGTGCTTAACCGGAAATTAGCACTGAATGGATAACTATCCACAGAAGAGACAGTTTGCCCGGCAGAACTTAGTGCGGCGGCCGATTGCAGGTTTTTATCCGCCTGGGTCAGCTTACGCCACAATACAATTAATCCTGCTGCTATCGCAAGGCCAAGAAAAAGCAAGAGTGCACCAGCGCCTGTAATCAGCAATAACAGTATGATCAGCAAAGCTAAACCCAGTGCCACATAAGGAAGCCAGGGATATTTTTTCAGCCAGTCTAACAGGAAAGCGGGTAAGTCCACGGGTTCCAGTTCGGCCGCTACTGAGTCGACTGATGGAAGCCCGGGCGCCATTATTTTCGGAGGCGCGGCAACCAACTCGCCGCTGCTGATCTTGTTGACCAGGGTTTCAAGCCGCAGCGTTTCACCTTCGGGCAGTTTTTCGCGCAGTTGAGTCGCCAGTCGCCCGCGTGGCCTTACAATACGACGCATAGGTGCCGACAACAGTACCTGCGGCAAGACTGTTTGCTTTAACGTATGAAAAACGGTGGCATCAGCAGTCATCAGTCGCTTTTGCAACGGCGAGGTCAGGAGCATTGTTTTAGACGGACTAAAGTTATTGGCTGTTAGAAAATGTTTTGCATAAAGGGCCGAGCCTGCGGCCATGGCAAATTGTCCAAAACGTATTTGTCGGTTCACTTTTAACACTTCACCAATCTGTTCCCAGGCAGCTTCCATATACTCTTCCTGGTTTTCCTGAACTACCCGGGTGCCAAAATGGGCAGCTACGCGAAATCTTGGATCAAGATTGAGTTCATTTACCCAGTTATAGTTATTATCTATTCGTGCGCCGAGGCGATCTTTGTAAACCCGTTCTATCATTGCATGCCAGCGTCCATAGATGGGTGCTGTGATCAATGGGTCTGCGTCGTCATTAGGATTTGCCGGTACTGGAAGTCCGCTCTCTCCCT
>JBDTEB010000424.1:0-6418 GCA_039922795.1 Chitinophagaceae bacterium | reverse complement strand
TTGGCTACTACCGCATCATCGCGGGTATTATTCTTCTCTTCCTCATCTACAAAGGCGTTATTTAAAAAAATGCAGAATCAGGATCAGTTATTTTGATCTTCCGAAAAGCGTATTTTTATACAAAGAGGTAAACCCTTACAACTTCTTACATGCAAACTGCCAATAAAAAAGTAGTCAATGGATGGGCCATGTACGACTGGGCAAACTCCGTCTACAACCTGGTGATCACTTCTACGATTTTTCCTGCCTACTATTCTGCAGTTACAGGTGATGGTAATCCTAAAACAATTGACCACGTAACCGTTTTCGGAAGAAGTTTCGAAAGCAGTGCTTTATATAATTACGTACTGGCTGTTGGCTTTCTCGTCGTCGCGTTTATCTCGCCGGTTTTATCATCGATTGCAGATTACAAAGGGAACAAGCGATCCTTTCTTCGTTTTTTCTCCACAGTCGGAAGTGCTGCGTGTGTGGGACTGTTCTTCTTTAAAGGGATCGATACAATCAATATAGGAATATTTTGCCTGATCATTGCCTGCATCGGGTATTGGAGCAGCCTGGTTTTTTACAACAGCTATCTTCCTGAAATTGCAGCACCGGAAGACAGGGACGCCGTAAGTGCAAAAGGTTTTTCCATGGGTTATATCGGTAGCGTATTGCTCCAGCTCATCTGTCTTGTATTCGTTTTCAGACCAGGCTGGTTTGGCATGGAGAATGACGGCAGCCTTCCACCACGGTTTTCATTTTTGCTGGTAGGGATCTGGTGGTTTGGTTTCGCTCAGTTTTCACTGAGCCGACTGCCAAAGGGAATGCCTGCGTCAATTCGCCCGCAGCACAACGTTTTTGTAAACGGTTTTATTGAATTAAAAAAAGTGATTAAGGAACTTACTCATCAGCCCTTACTAAAGCGGTTCCTTTTTTCTTTCTTTTTTTATAATATGGGTGTGCAAACCGTAATGTTGGTTGCCACGCTTTTTGGCAGCAATGAATTAAATCTGCCCACATCAAAACTGATTCTTACCATCCTGATCATTCAGCTAGTAGCTATTCTGGGCGCCTGGGGCATTGCTAAGTTGTCAGAGAAATATGGTAATATAAAGACGCTTATCGGCGTAGTAATGGTGTGGATCGGGCTCTGTATCGGGGCATGGTATATTGCGGTTCTACATGACCATGATGTCGATGTAGAAATGTATTTTTATGTTCTGGGGGGTGTGGTGGGGCTGGTAATGGGTGGTATTCAATCTTTGAGCAGGTCGACCTACTCCAAACTGATGCCGGTTACAAAAGATACCACCTCCTATTTCAGCTTTTTCGACGTCACTGAAAAAATTGCCATCGTGATCGGCATGTTCAGTTTTGGCCTGATTACGGAATATACAGAGTCCATGAAAAAATCTGTACTGGCCATCATGGTATTTTTTATCATTGGCCTGGTATTATTGTTCCTCACTCTGGCGAAAGAAAGGCAACTCGGGAGAAATTCAAGCTTTGCATGAAATTACACACAGTTCATACAGGCAACTTTAAGCTCGACGGCGGAGCCATGTTTGGCGTTGTTCCGAAAACATTGTGGCAAAAAACCAATCCATCCGACTCAAATAATCTTTGCACCTGGGCAATGCGTTGCCTTCTGATCGAAGATGGTGAAAAATTAATACTCATCGATAACGGAATAGGTGACAAACAGGATGAAAAATTTCTTGCTCACTATCATTTGCATGGAGATGACAGCCTTGAGTCATCACTGAAAAAACTGGGTTTTAGTAGAGATGATGTAACCGATGTGATTCTGACTCATCTTCATTTTGACCATTGCGGCGGCAGCATTATCAGGCAGAAAGATCAACTCATTCCTGCTTTTAAAAATGCTATCTACTGGAGTAATGAAGCACACTGGCATTGGGCCACGAAACCAAACGACCGGGAAAAAGCTTCTTTTCTTACTGAAAACATTCTGCCGATCATGGAAAGCGGGCAGCTCAAAATGATTCCAGCTGAAAACAACTACCAGTTCTCAAATGATATACACCTCCGTTTTGTTTCAGGCCACACTGAGTCAATGATGCTGCCACAGATATCATACCTTGGGAACCAGGTTGTTTTCATGGCCGACCTTCTGCCTTCAGCGGGTCATCTTCCCATACCATATATTATGGCATACGATACCAGGCCACTTAATTCAATGGAGGAGAAGAAAACATTTCTTCAGGAAGCAGAGAAAAACAAATATATTTTGTTCTTTGAACATGATCCGGTAGTAGAATGCTGCACGGTGAAACTAACTGAGAAGGGCATACGTTTGAATGAAACCTTTCGCTTAACCGATCTGGATTAAGCCTGCGCAGACAGGCAATTATCTCAGACTGATCAGCGAACTCAATGGGTATCTCAGGTTTCTTGTTCCCATCATATCTACTTTAATGCTGCCAACGCTTATCGGGCTTTCGATGCGAAGCGGAATATGGTTACCATCGTCGCTTACCCACACCGTCATTTTCTCGCCACCCTCAAAGATGGACCCCTTGATAAGCAGGGGCTTGAATTTAATGGCGTTAAATTTCCCGTATTTTGTTTTTACGATCTCTTTTCCCATATACCTTATATATAAGGAGTAGATCTCGTTATCGAGATACATGGAGAACGGAATCTTATCCTCCTTGTTATACCTGTTGAAATCAATGTTCCGCGCATAATAAAAAGAACTCACCACATCCTGAATGCAATTTGGAACCTTAATGGTCGCTGCGGAGCTGATGGCAGTATTGGCGGCCTGGTTGAACGTAACATTATCCTGCTTGGTATATCCACCCTCATAAACGTTCCTTATAAACTTGTAAGGCTGCAGTGTTGCCGTATCTATAAACGATTCATATTTGTCGCGAACCTTAAAAAAATTATCATAGAACCCAAGTGTTCTTCCTTCAGCAGTAATATGATAAACCGGTTTATTATTTATTTTATCGCTGCTTACATTGAAAAAAGCATCACCTGCCGGCAGATAAATTCCGGCAGCTGTGTAGTAAACTTTAAAAGTGAGTGACTCTCCTGAATTAAATGTCGTGTTGCGAAGCCCGCAAAAATCATCGCCGGCAGTTAAGGGGATGGCAGTAAAAGCGACAAAACAAAAGCTCAGCAGAATATGCCTCATTGATTTTTAAAAATTTTGATCCTTAGAACAAATAGGCTGCCGATTAATGCCGGTATGATCAAATTGACAGACCAGATACCAATGGTGGCAGCCACAATGCCTATATTATTTACGCTAACTAGCCCAAACAGTTCGAGGCTGATTTTTCCTCTTAGCCCAATCTCGGCAAGGGCTATCGTTGGAACGATTGCCAGCACAAGATAGATGACAGTCACCAGCCAAAAAGCCTGCCATACTGAAACCTGCACTTGCATTAATAAAATCATAAGGATATACTGACCTACGAATACAAGATAACGGGTGCAGGAAAGACTCAGGATTCGAAACAGGTGATTTGGTGTTAGTCCTTCCAGCACATTTATATACGGTACTAATCTCGAAAACGCCGGAACCCTGTCAATTATTTTTATCATCCATCCCAAACGGAAATAAATGATTAACCCAACGAATAACAAAAAGGTAATGATATACAACGTTACCTGAATCCAGAATAACACAGAACCGGTGAACATTGAGGCACGGATGGATTGGGACAAATTTAACAGATAAACCAACCCGCCACATCCGGCCAAAAGTGTAACCAGGAGCTGGCTCATACTGCCGACAACAGTAAGGGACACAGCCTTTAAGCGATTGCTTTCCGAAATGTAAATTATTCTTCCCCCGTACTCTCCTATCCGGTTGGGCGTATTCACTGCAAATGCCAATCCGGCGAAAGTTGCCTTATAAGCTGTAAGCCAGCTGATTTTCTCAAGTGGCTTTAACAGAACCTGCCACTTCCTTGCTTCAATGCCCCAGTTGATAAACATGAGGGCGATAACCGCCCATAACATCCAGCTTTGTTTACCTTGCATCGACGAGCGGATATTCATCCAGGTTGTTTCAAGATGCGGCTGACTTTTTATCTGCTGATAAATGGATGCCGATAGCCAGATGAATAGCGCGGGACCAAGAAAGTAATTGGTGAAAATCTTAATATTTTTGTTTAACCGAAACATGCGCGCTCAAAATTAGCCCCACACTTGCAAAAGCCTTCAAAAATAATTTTGGGTATCGACCCTGGGACCATTATCATGGGTTACGGTATTATTGAAATAAAAGCCGGGCAGATCATTCTTCTTGAAATGGATGTGTTGAAACTCAGCCGAAAGAAACATAACCATGAAAGACTGGAGATGATCTTTACCAGTGTCTCCGGACTGATCAAAAAATTTCAACCCTCCACTTTTGCGATCGAAGCGCCATTTTTTGGAAAGAATGTGCAGAGCATGCTGAAGCTGGGAAGGGCACAGGGCGTGGCGATCGCGGCTGCCATGCAGGCAGAAATTCCGGTGACGGAATACTCGCCGAAGAAGATTAAACAATCTATTACAGGCAATGGTAACGCGGCCAAGGAGCAGGTATGGAAAATGCTGCAGCGACTTACCAATATAAAAGAAGACCCTGAATACCTTGATGCGACAGATGCCCTGGCTGTTGCCGTCTGTCATCATTTCCAGTCAAGCACCATCGTTTCCGATAATGCTCCGGCTGGCAAGGGCTGGGCAGAGTTTCTAAAAAAAAATCCCGACAGGCTGATCAGGTAACCGCCTGATTGTTACCCCTTACCACTCAATAATAAATAGGTTCTTTCTGATGGCAATCTTTTGTCGTTTATAAAAAAACTATATCTTTAGCCCATCAAAAACAACAGCATGAAAAGAATTACTTCTCTACTAATTGCCGGTTGCCTTTTATCATTGGCATCCTTCGCAGCAACCCCTGCTTCAACTCAAACAGCAGACGATTATTTTGTAAACGACCAAAAAATCGAAACTCTATTTAGCGGCAGCCAGCAGATAGACCTCTCTATTACTACCGAAGCTATGGTGTCAGGTACTGCAAAGACTAATTCTAACCAGGCCTTTTTTGCCCCCAGTGACAAAAACTTTGCTACAGCATTGCTGTTGAATTTCTTCCTGGGTCCTCTTGGTATTCACCGGTTATATCTTGGAACAAAAACACTTACCTGGGTTGGATATATCCTGACCTGTGGTGGTATTTTTGGTATCGTTCCATTGATTGACCTTATCGTGCTCATCGTTCATAACGACGATATCAGCCCATATGTTAATAATCCGAAATTCTTTATGTGGGCCAATGGCGCTATGTAATTTCTAATAGTCTTTATAAAAAAAGCTCCGGAACCCCGGGGCTTTTTTTATAAAAGCAAGTTTTTGACTGCCTCATTAAATGACTTCACTTTTTTAGCATTGTACTGGTCCACCAGGATCTCGGCCCTTCTGACTCCACCAAAATGGAATGATCCGAATAAGCCCGCTCCTACCAGCCAGGCAGAAAAATAATACTGCGCCTGGAAACTTGCGATCCCATAATAAATTCCTGCCCCCTGAATGAGAATACTCACCATCGCCTCCAAAGGTTTTCCTGCATAAAACTGCCCGCCACCGGGAATAAAAGTGGAGAGCCATTGGGCCTTATCTTTATTTTTCAAATGGGGCAGCTGCAGGTAAGGGTCCGAAACACGCACCTGGAATAGTTTTTCTGCATTCCCGGCAAATAACTCTCCCGCCTTATCCCATTGTTGAATCTCATTTAATGAAAGGATCCGCACCACTACGAGATTACGATCAAAATCATGTTTGGGGTAAGACAGCAGCATCAATTCGGACACTGAAGCAGCTGTTTCAAAATTTCCTGCCAGGTAAGCCGTGAGCGCCTGTTCGTATTGAAGCCGGTAACGCAAACTGTCTGCGGAAAAATTATTCAGGTTCATGCGCACAAACACTTCTGCACGCGCAAACTCCCGCTGCTGTTTCAGGCATTGTATCTTTTGAAGCGTGGCGTACCATGTCGCCTCCGGATTTTCTGCCGCAAAGATTATGCGCTCATAAGCGATGGAAGCCTCGAAATAATTTGACGCGGCAAAAAGACTATCCGCCTCGATACGCGACTGAGCGTTGAGGTTAATTGTACAGATTCCGCAGAGGAATATGCAGGTCAAACAAAATCTTGTTATCGTATTCACGGTAAAATTCTTTCTCTTTTATTTTTACGGAAAGCACACTGCCCCAGATATTTCCAACATAGAAAAGACTGAACAACGAACCAAAAGCCAGCGTGCGCGCACTTTTTATCCCGGATTTCCGGTAGGATTCGTAAGTCACAACGCCAAGGGACAATATCGGCAGAAATGCTGCGATACCCTGTTTCTTTTTGCCGGCGTAAAACTTTCCGGCGCCGGGAAGTATTGCACTGTAAACCCCAGCA
>JBDTEB010000423.1:0-9163 GCA_039922795.1 Chitinophagaceae bacterium | reverse complement strand
CCCTTCTGGGCCGAGTTGTAAAAATCGTTCAGGTTTGAAGCCACTTCCACAAAAAATGTCTGGTATGGCGTAGTGTTACCTGTATGGTTGATCCAGGTTGTACTCAACGCATTTCCTGAGCCGCTGTTACTGTAATAAACGCCGGCCTGTGCTGAAGTGCGAAAGTTGGAAACACCAGAAGTGTACTGGTAAAAATGTTCAATCCAGGGCAGCCTGTTCTGCACAAGCACACTTTCATTGTTTGGATTGTTTGGATCGGTATTTACCTCGAGCCATTTTTTGCAGGAGGTTGCCGCAAGTATCACCAGGCAACCCATGATTAAATATCGTAGACTTTTCATTATTTGCTTTTTTTCGCTGATTAGAAAGTAAGGTTTAACCCGAATGTCAGGTTTCTGACTGCAGGCACACCCAGGTAATCTATACCCGTAGAACCTGAACCGCCTGTTCCGCCTGCTGCACTTACTTCAGGATCCATTCCCTTATAATTTGTCACCGTAAATAAATTGGTACCTACCACTGTTGCTGAAATTTCCTTGAAGATCTTCCTGCTCTTCACCAGTCCGGTGAAATCATACGACGCTGACAGTGAACGGAGTTTAAGCCAGTTGACTGAAGTAATAAAATTGTCGGAATTGGCTGCGTAATTTGCCCAGTATCTCTGAATCATATTTACACCTGCGGTATTTACTCCATTGATAGTGTATGTTTGGCCTACGGAATAGGTCTGGGTGAAATCAGCTCCAGTAGCACTGTTGACACCGGTTACCGTTACCGACTGGCGATCATTAAGCGTGGTCAGTTTGCTTAGACCATTGGCCACAAGCGCATACTCTGTCCCGTTATATATGTCTCCGCCTTTACGAATATCGATGAGAAACGACAAGAGGAATTTCTTATACCGGAATGTATTATTAAAACCACCGATAAATTCCGGTTCGCGGTTACCTACGATCGGGTTGTTCTGGTTCACCTTATACAATCCTGTTGTTGGATCTACCTGGTAGCGTCCACGGTCTACTTCAACCTTATTTACATCCAGTTCACGCAAATAACGTGTACCGGTCATGCCGAGGAAATAACCACCGTTTGGAATGGAGGCAGCTTTCACCGTTCCGAATTGTGCATCGGTCGGATAGAAGTATGCTACACCCGGAAGGAAGGTTCCCAGCCGCCCCTTATTAAAGGATACATTCAGCATTACATCCCATCCGAAATCCTTGCGTGACACCGGCTTGCCTGTTACCGCGAGTTCCATCCCCTTATTAATAACAGAACCCGAGTTGATAGAAGTCAGTATATAACCGCTCGCATTGGATAAACGTGGCTGGGCAATCTGGTTTTCCGTCTGGCTGTGATAATAAGTATAATCCAATCCGATACGACCGTTAAGAAATCTTAATTCCCCGCCAACTTCCCATGCAGACTGAATCTCGGGTTTTAAGTATGGATTACCGCTGGTATACCGGTTACCAATACCCGTAAATGAGCTGATCGATATGGGATTATTCACATAAGTAAGCGTAGCATAAGGGTTGGCGTCTTTACCCACCTGCGCCCAGCTTGCCCGAACTTTTCCGAAAGAAAGCACATTGCTCTTCGGCAATAACTCAGTAAAAACGAATGAACCGCTTACTGAAGGATAAAAATAGGATCTGTTCTCTACCGGTAATGTGGAAGACCAGTCATTACGCCCCGTAGCGGTTAAATAGGCGATACTCTTGTAGGATATTCCAAACTCTCCATAATTTCCCAACAAGCGTTTTTTTGTTACGTTATCCGTGAAAAACTGGTTCGTCAGGGCTATGTTGCCAAAGCTGGTTGTACCAGCCGTGATAAAATTGAAACCGTATTGATTCTGGCTTACATAATCTGTATTTTCTGACATGGTTCCCAGCAACAGGTGCAAATCAAAATCTCCAAAAGTTTTATGGAAATTGGTCATCACGGTTGTCGTGGTATAACTGTAGCCCAGCAGCGCTTTGCTCAGGCGACCCGTCTGATATAACGGAATTACTGCAGAACCCGGTGCGATGTAGGTATAATCGTTGGTATTGTACTGATCATAACCCAGACGTGCCGTAACATCCCACCAGTTGGTGATTTTGTAACTGGCATTTATTCCCCCCGTAAAACGTTTGGTTTCTGAGGTTAACTTGTCATTATTAATGATCCAGTATGGATTATCAATATCATTTTCCAAATCGATTATGCCTGTGAATTTGCGATACTGGGTACCATTCTGATTCTGATATTTTTTCATATTGAAGGTCTGTGGCCAGCTGTAAACGGCTCCCATTGCGCCGTTACCGCCGCCACTATACAAACCCGCTGTAGTGAGGGTTCGGTCAGTATGTGCCATAGAGTAGGCAACATTGGCGTTTAATACAAGGCGGCCATACTTCTGCTCACCATTAAAACGAAACGTTGTTTTGTCAAACCCGGTGTTGGGCACGATGCCAGTTTGTTTGAAATTGGAACCTGATAGAAAAAAAGAACCATTCTTTGATCCGCCGGATATGTTCACGTTGTTATCATAAACAGTAGCCGTTTGAAAGAAGTTACCGATATTATCATACAGGGTATCTGCTGCTGTTAATTTCGGCCCGTAATTATTATAGGTATTGGTATTAAGTACACCATTGGCAGCATTCGAACCGTTTCCAAAAGTCGTTTGTACTTCGGGTAATTTGTTTGCCCAGGAGTTACTCACTTTACTGGCGACGTTTACTTTTACAACGCCTTCTGCGCCCTTCTTGGTCGTGATGATAATCACCCCGTCAGCCGCGCGGGAACCGTACAACGCTGCTGCTGCAGCGCCTTTCAGTACCGAAAGGTTCTCGATATCTTCCGGGTTAACATCCATGATGCGATTCGAATAACTGGTATTGCTGCGCGACAGTCCGTCCGTGCCCGTATTGCCGGTAACTGAAGTTGAGTTATCGTAGATCACGCCGTCAATAACAAAAAGGGGCTGGTTTTGCCTGCCATCCGATGTAGAGTTACCGCCGCGAATGGTGATAGATGCGCCTGCACCTGCCGAGCCACTGGACTGCGTCACGTTTACACCGGGAACTTTACCGGCCAGAGAATTAACGAGGTTGGTATTTTTATTTTTCATCAGTTCCGACGAGTTGAGTTCTGAGACCGAATAGCCTAAAGCCTTTCGTTCTTTTTTAATGCCCATGGCCGTTACGACCACATCTTCCATCTGGGCAGATTCGCCCTTCACCAATCGCACTACCATTCCCGCAGTGGCTTTTATCTTTTGTGTGATGTAGCCGACATAACTGAATTCCAGCATAGATCCCGGACTGGCCGTGATGGTGAATACACCCTTGCTATCTGAAGCGGCGGCCTGGTTTGTATTGCTTACAATAACCGTTACGCCGGGCAGCGGGGTACCATCGTCCGAAAGCACCGTTCCGGTGAGCGGAACTTTTTGTGCCATCAGGTTGCTTGAAATCACGCCGAGGATGCTCAACATGATCAAACTAAAATGCTTCCATTTTCTCATACTTCTAGTGTTGGTTTTTTTAAAAATTCTATGGGAGTAATATTATCGGGTTGCTATAATGTTATGTAAAAGCTCAGCTGGGGGGAGTGCAGATGCTTATCACGGTTTTCGTACGTTTTGATGGTTACCTCAAGATGTCGTTGAAGGTAATCTAATCCGGCAAAAAATGAAAATCAGCATTTCACGAAAAAAAATGACCTCTGTCCCAAATCGGTCATTTTTCCTGTTTTTGGAAACGACTCTCAATTTAAGACAGTTCCAAATAAGGAATAGAACGTTGACAATCATAACTATTTGATGCACAGCCCATTGTGACGTATTCAATTTCGGCACCCGGATTGAAATACAGTACGAAACCGAAAATGTGAAAAATTTGAATTGTCTCTTCCTTACTTCTGCCCTTATACTTCTCGCCTTAACCAGCTGCACAAAACAACTCGATGTGATTCCACCGACGCCGGTAACAAATTCCACCGCCGCTCCCACCATCGCTGAAACGACCACTGCAGATAGTTTCGATTGGTCAACAACAAAAAAAATCAATTTTACTTTTGAAGGACAGACTTCTGAGGCTTATACACTTGTACTTCAGGTGCTGGATGCCGATGGAAATATACTCTTCCAGAAATTGCAAAAGTCAACTGACACCTACAAGACAACGGTGAGAATTGCCACCACTCAATCAACAATTAATATTAAATACGGAGCTGATGTAAAAACAATCGACTGTTCATCAGGCATTGCTACAGTGAAACTGGATTAGGTTATTTACTATTTACTGCTCCTGTGTATTGAAATTTCGGTCACCCTAACAACACAAAAAATGAAAAATTTACAACGCTTCCTCCTTGCTTGTTGCCTCGCACTAATCGGCTTTACAAGCTGCACAAAACAAATGGACATAGTTCCTTCGGCTCCCGTCACAAGCTCGACAGGTGCTATCAACCTCGCCGAAGTAAAAGCTGCCGAGAACTTCAGCTGGTCAACAACAAAAAAAGTAGAGTTCACGTTTGAGGGAAATGCCATGCAAGAATATACCCTACTGATGCAGGTGCTGGATGCGGACGGAAATGTACTTATCCAGAAAATGCAAAAGTCAAACAGCAGATACAACGCTACCCTGAACATTGACATTAATCAATCAACAATTACTATTAATTACGGAGCTGATTCGAAAACCATCGACTGTTCAGCAGGCATCGCTACCATGAATCTCGACTAAATCTATTATCTCTTACAGCCACAATCATGAAATCATTGTTTACCCTCGCACCCCAAAAATCACAGGTCCTCGTCAGATCAGCGTTTACCACGATCTTACTTACGGCTGCATCTCTCGTACATGCGCAAAGTCCTACTGCACCGGCACTTGGCTTTAATGTATTCGTAAAAAATAGCGCAAAACTGGTCACCAACGTAACAGAAGGCCCCGTAGCAATGGGAGGCGACCTTACCCTGATGGGTAACTATAATGTAGCCAATAAAACTGCAGGCACATTTAAAGTAAGCAACGTTGTTATTGGACTGCTTATCGGAGGAAAAATAAATTTCTCGTCCGGCAACCAGACCTACATCAACAACGGATATGTAAAACTGGGTAATGGTACCGGTTCTACGGTATTTTATAAAGACAACAACGGCGCCAGCAGCAACCTCAGGATCACGCCGGGTAAATATGACGCCACGCCAGGTTTGCACCTTCAGACCTCCGCAGCAAAACTGGGCGTGAGTGAAAAAGTCAATCCCGTAATAGAAAGTGGACTGATTGACTTCACCAAAGCGTTTGCTTCACTGCAGGCAAATGCTAAAATGGTTGCCTCGATGGCAACCAAAATCGAATTGACCAATCCGAATGGTGATCGCAAAGGCACAAAAATACCCGACGTTATCACCAACGGACAAATAAAGATTAATTTAAAATCGGGTACCAATGTACTTAACGTAACTGGCGAAGAACTCAACAGCGTAAAAGGAAACATCACGTTCAACAACGCCCCTGATGCCAGTCGCATACTGGTGATTAATGTGAATGCCGCAGGTACTTTTAACTGGAGTGTATGGAACCAGGCCGGTCTCGGAATTCAGAACTGTCCTTATATTATTTATAATTTTTACAATACAACCAATTTACTGATACAAGGTAACAACACGATCGAAGGCACCGTGTTAGCACCATTCGCCGACATTACAAAAATCGTAAATCAATCAAACATTGAGGGCCAGGTGATCGGACTTTCCTACTACCAGTCTGGTGGTTCAAATAATTTTGCGACTTTCATTCCTTCACTGGGCGAAAGCGATGCTGATGGTGACACCGTGCCCGATAGTAAAGATGACTACCCCAACGACGCATCAAGAGCTTTCAACAATTTCTATCCTGCCAAAGGAACAAGCACCCTGATGTACGAAGATCTCTGGCCATTTAAAGGTGATTATGATTTCAATGACCTCGTGATCGACTACCGGTACAATACGATCACGGACGCTTCCAACAATGTGGTCGAAATAAACTACAGTTTTATACCAAAAGCCTCAGGTGCCGTTACAAAAAATGGCTTCGCCTTTCAACTTGACGGTATTAATCCTTCGCAGATAACCAGCGTAAGCGGAAGTAAAATGGCTGCCGGCTGGTCGGCATTGAATAACAATGGAACGGAAGCGGGCCAACCTGAAAATGCCAACATCATCGTTTTCGATTATGTAAACAAAATGTTTAAAGGCCTTCCAGCTAATGCATCTACCGTAAACACCTTTTCAGCCATTGAAAAATATACCGCAGATACGATAAAGATTATTGTAACTTTTCAGAAGGGCAGCGTGAATTTTGCCAAATTGACCAGCGAAAAGTTTAACCCCTACCTCATCGCCGACCAAACGAGAGGCAGAGAAATACATCTCGCCAATCGCACCCCTTCTGCAAAGATGAGTTCGGCTTACTACGGACAAGGACAAGATAACAGCAACCCCGCCGCCGGCAAATACTTCAAAACCAAAAACAATCTCCCCTGGGCGCTGGAGATCAGCACGAGCATCCCCTATGCGCTTGAACTTACAGAGTTCTCAAAAGCTTACCCGAACTTCATCAAATGGGTTGAAAGCAACGGTACAACTCATGCCGACTGGTATCTCAACAATCCCGGTAACAGGGATGCCAGCAAATTGTACCTGAAATAGTTCTGCTGCACATACACCAGGTTAAAAAATCAAAATACTGATGACTATCATAAAAAGTGCTTATTACAGTTAGTGTTTTACCTGCGGTATTCTGATAATTTTAATCATTAATACCAAGGATATGAGTAATGTGTCAGCAGCAGGTTGTATTTATCGCAGGCAGTATGTGCCAATCCAGAACAAGGTAACAGGATTTTTTCTCAACATGCATGGTGCTCTTTGACGTATGCACTTGAAGCTGAATAATAGCGTGACCCTTCAGGAAATCCGGCAGGAGTTCAATAAAATTTACTCGAATCTATCTATCGACTTCTATGCGCCGTCTAAAAATAGCCTGAAAGACAGCCCGGGCAAGCTCGATTACACCGTTCCATTAAAAGAGATTTGCCACATCTCTAATGTGCAGCTGGTTAATATTGATGCACACACGACAGTGAATGAACTAAAAGTAAAGTTTATGGAAGCCTGTGGACTGCTGATTTCAATGAGTAGAAAATCTGCCAATGTTTGGGTGGACACAAAGTTTACCGGTAACTGGACGCTGTCCGATCAGAATTTCGAGGGAAAACAAGTGACGCTGGATTAGTTAAAATGCTGGAGGCTATCTCAGAGAAACTGTAAAGGTGGTTCCTTCGTTTAATTTGCTGACCATCTCGATCTCGGCCCCGATGAGTTCGAGATACCTGGTAACTATGTGCAGACCAAGACCGGTTCCCTGGATGGTTGAGGCATTTGATGCTCTGAAAAATCGTTCGAAGAGTTGCGCCTGCTCTGCATCGGGAATGCCAATGCCCCGGTCTGTGACGGAAATTTTCAAAACTGCCTGGTCAACAAAAACCCGGATATCGATGTACGACTTTTCAGGCGAATATTTTATGGCGTTTGATAATAAATTCAGGAGTATATTCTTGAGCAATTTTCGGTCCGTGTGAATCAATGAAAAACTTTCCAGAGAAAATTGAAATTCCTGTCCGTTTTTCAACATCGAGGTCAGTTCTTCCATGATGCCTTCTATTTCCTGCACCAGCTCTTCCTGACTCATAGGCAGGATGCTTGCATGCACATACCCCCCTTCCAATTTTTCGAGCGAAAGAAAATCTTCCAGAATAAATGTCAGGGTTTGAACCGAGCTTTTTATTTTTTCCAGATGTCGTGCCCGCTTATCCTGGTCTTCTGCGGCCTTATATTTCTCAATAATATAAGAAGAGGAAAGAATAGTGGTTAAGGGGGTTCTGAACTCGTGTGAGGCCATCGTCACAAATTTTGATTTCAGGTCGCTGAGCTGCTTTTCAACCGTGAATGCGTTGCTTAATTCCTCTCGTGATTTCTCCAGCTCCGCCAGGGTTTCTTTGAGCATTTTAGTTCTGCCTTCCACCTTTTTCTCCAATTCTATATTCATCTGAATTATCTCGTCAGATTTCCTTTGCAATTCCTCTCGTTGTCGCAATACCATTTGATCACTTGCTTTTCTCACCGTTATATCAATAACAAAGGCAATCACGTGCAGTTGCCCTTCATTTTCATAGTGATTGAGGCTGATTTGTACAGGAAATTCACTCTGGTCCTTTCTGAGCGCGAATAAGTCCCTGCCCTCCCCCATCACCCTGTTCTGCGGATGCTGGTTGAATGAATCCTTGTACTCTTTGTGGTTTCTTCTCAGTTTATTAGGAATAAGCAACTCCACCGGTCTTCCGATAACTTCGTCTTTCAGATAGCCGAATTGATTTTCGGCGAACTGGTTGAAATTGATGATGGTACCTTCTCCGTTGGTAATTACAATGCCGATTGTCGAATTATTAAACAAAGCCTGCAGCTGCGTAGCCGTAGGTGCCGTACGAACCCTCCCTTCTTTGATTTGACTGATATCGGTCAGTTTTATGAGAATGAAAATTCCTTCATTATTAACAAAAGGTTCAGCCTCCAGCAGCCCCCAAAATGTATCGCCTGAACCGGTCTTGTAGTATATCTCATTTAGAAAATGCCCGTGAAGCGTAGCCGAGGCGCAAATACTGTCAAAGTAGTTATGCCGATCCATGGGCGGGCTCACCAGGATATTCCCTGAAGTAAAATGATGGGCAAGCTCATCCATACTCTCAATATCCAACATTTTTAAACCGAACTCGTTAACCCTGTTGAACGTTTTAATGGCCGGGTCAAACAAGGCAATCAATGAATGATTGTTAGTGAACAGCTCAGTCAGAAAGGCGGTTTTCATCTTCTTGTGGTTATCCGTTTAAAGATATATATTAAAATCTTTTAAACCATTTCGGACAATAGCGGAACTGGCAGGATGCCGCTGCTGTCAATGCGATAAAGAAATACTGACGGTTTTCAGCATTTAACCTGATTGCCGTCAGTTTATATACTTTCTCTTGTGAATACTTTTGCCCCCGCATCTATACGTTTAAAATGGGTCAAAAAGTAGTCACTGAACAAGTTTCCTGTTTTCATTGTGGTGAAGATTGCGGTAGA
>JBDTEB010000422.1:0-6999 GCA_039922795.1 Chitinophagaceae bacterium | reverse complement strand
CCTCCTTTCATATCGCTGGCACCCTGCCCCGTGCCGGTGAAATCATCGAGCAGGCGATATAAAATAAAGCTGGAATCGGGTTCGAAGACCGTGTCGAGGTGGCCGATCAGGAATAATTTCTTGCCCTTTGTTCCTTTGATGGAGGCCACGAGATGTCCCGCTCTTTTCAGCGAGTCGGGGAGGGTTATCCATTCTGTTTTAAAACCGATCGAATCGAATTGCTTTCTCAGGACTGCCCCTGTCTTTTTTACGCCTTCAATATTTAGTGTGCCGCTATTGATGTTCACCAGGTCTTCCATCAGCTTCAGCGATTGCGGAATATTTTTATTTACCTGGCTGATGATCTGCTGTTCTACAGCAGATAACCTGGTCTGTGCCGATGCGGCCAGTGAAGTGGTAAGAAAGAGCATTTGTACTAAAGATCGGATCATAGAAGTGACGGGTGCTTTACGCGTGATGGTTATGTTGATTCAATGTGGATCTCCATGTAATATTTAAATGAATGACCCGACATCCGGAGATCTCTTGATTTGCCAGATGGTATTGATCCGGCTTTATCCGTCGGTCATTCAATTTACATTCCGCCGTAAATAGCCAAACCTTTTTTCTGCAAAACATAGCCCTTCCACGGAATCAGTTTCAGGTCATCGTGTTGCCATGTCCAGTTGCCTTCCTTTCCTTTTCTTTCAAGCATCACCGGATGATCATTTTCAGGAAGGTAGAGCTCTGCCTTTACCTGATCGTCGGACATAACAATATAGGCTGGCGCTTTTGCCTTATCCGTCATTTCGACAGGATCAAGACGTATTGCGGCCTTCTGGAGATCAATGCAATCATTCTTGAGTGGCGACCAGGTCATTCCCATTAACACCATACAGCCATGGTCATCCGTTTTGCAATCTGTCTTTTTTAAGATAAAAGTGTTGTCAAATTTTATAACTGATTTGTCGGTGAGATCAGGCGCTCCGGTTGCAGGATCAACCTTTCCATAACCCTCTACAATTTCGTCTCCTTTTTTCAGGAAGGCGACATCCCTCTTTGATTCTTTTCCCTCTGACATGAAAGTATAAGTAGCCAGCAGCGTATCACCATGCATCTCACCTTGGATGGTTCCTGAATTTCTATCTTTCCCGGAATATTTATACAGCAAATTTCCAGTTACCGTATTATTATTGATGGCAATCTGCATGACGATTTTGTCTTTGCCGGTATCCAGAGCGTAACAGGTGGCAGGAAGATTAATGGTAGATGCTTGTTCATGGTTTGCTGCTGGGTTCCCACCGTGTTGCGGAGTTGATTCGGTTTCCTTTTGCCCCGATGATCCGCCATTGCAGGAAAATAGAAAAGCGGCCGAGGTAATCGCTGCCAGAAATTTGATATTTTTGAGTGGCATTTTTATAACTTTTTGTTGGATTCGATATGTTTATGAATTCTGTTATTGTTACTCCAGCGAAGATGACGATGGTAAAGAGAGATTACGATGATTAATACATCTGAGTGCATACTTCCACTCCTCCCATTACCAATCCTGCTGCAGAAGCTGCGTAAAACATTTTCTCCCTGTCGTCTGCATGAAAGCTTGTATGAAAATTACCATCGTCACAAAGGAACATTGCAATTGGTACCTCATCATTTGTAGAAATTAGCATAATAATGGGCATACTGGAACGGCCTGAATAATTAAACAAGGGCAGTATAACCGCCAGCTCTCCAATATCCATTTCAAAGGCTTCCCGATAAGAAGGTGCATGTACCAGGCTTTTGATAACTGCGAGTTTTTCACTGCTTCGGAAAGGAAAGCGAAGCCAGTCATACCTTAGTTCATCTAAGAGGTAGAGCTGACTGATCTTCATAATTTCAAAAAAACGGATCAATGCTTTTGAACGGCTTTTTAAGTATTCTCCTGCATTTTTCCTGGAGTATCCCAGAACAGCAAAATCATTTGTCAGTGATTCACCATCATGAAATGGTTCCTGATGGTCATTTAAGTCTTTCATCAGGGAACCCTTTTCGTACCAACTCAATTTGTTCCCCTCCTCGTCTGTATAATCATCATTAGCCTGGCTATCATCCAGGATGCTTTTTTCACAGTCAATTTCTTCATTCACCGTTTCAGGATCTTGATACGGCGTTTGCGCATTACTTATGTAGTAATCTGCGAGGCGAGACCGCGAAAACACTTCGTTGCGAGTGACTGGTCGTATCATACAAGAGTGATTAGCTGTATATCCACAAGATTATGGTCAGTACCATGCGTCAAGCAAATTATGTAAAAACCCCAGTTCTTAAATTTAGTTCCGGCCGCCACTTGATTTGCCTTGTTAGAGCAAGAAGTTAACCTTGCTAGAGCATATACCATCAACACCAAAAAAATTTCTTTTGTGATTTAAAATTCTTGATGAAGAAGTTCTTTGCTGTAGGCTTAACTCAGAAAAGGCGATCTGGCTAGATTTTTAAATCTCCCCAGCCATTTCTATAGGTTCTTTTCACAAATTGGTTGGCTTCATCAAAATTGGTGATCCTCATATTGGCATTGTCCCACAGCATTTTTTTATACCTTCCTGGATATTTAATTTTTCCATCATTATTTACCTGAACATCAAAACTTCTAATGGCGAGGTTTGCCATCAATAGTGCCTCAGTTAACGGACCTGCAATTTCGAATGGAGAACTAACTTTTTGCTTACCGTATCCTGCAATGGCTGCTTCTACCCATTGTGCATAGTGGCCATTTGATCCACCGGCAACTCTGGCATATTTCTCCGGTACGTTTATGTCTTTGTTTCTACTTAATGGAAGTAGTTTTGGATTGGCACTATATGTTTCGCACATCATCTTGCCTTTCGTGCCGATGAAAAGTGTTCCGTTTCCGCCGTCACCAAACGTTTCATTTGCTTCCAATTCATCGGGACGCTCCGGCTGTATGCCACCATCCATCCAATGTATTTTAACAGGGCCTGCAGTACGCTCAGTTTTGGGAAAATTTAATGTAACATGACTCGACGGAGGACAACTTTCTGGAAAATATCCTCTTTTAAACTCATCCACATAAACAGAACCAACACTCGCCTCTACCTCGGTTGCGTATTGTAAACCGAGCACACTGAATGGAGCTTCCAACAGGTGACAGCCCATATCTCCTAAAGCGCCTGTGCCATAATCCCACCATCCTCGCCAATTGAACGGCAAAAGTTTGTCCACATAATCTTTTTGAGGAGCTGTCCCCAGCCATAAATCCCAGTCCAGTTCTTTGGGTATGGGCGCGGTTTGTTGTGGCCATGGAATTCCCTGAGGCCATACCGGTCTATTTGTCCAGGCGTAAACTGTATGCACATCGCCAATCAGACCAGCTTCCACCCATTCGCGCATTTTTCTGGCCCCGTCATTAGAAGCGCCCTGGTTCCCCATTTGAGTGACAACTTTATACTTTTTGGCCGCATTGGTTAGTACGCGTGCCTCGTATATATCGTGCGTCATGGGCTTTTGAACATAAACATGTTTACCTAATTGCATTGCTCCCAATGCCACAATCGCATGTGTATGGTCTGGTGTGGAGACAGAAACTGCATCAAAATTTTTATGTTCCTTGTCAAACATTTCGCGCCAGTCTTTATAGTATTTTGCTTTTGGAAAATTTTTCCTGCTTGTCGTCGCCATACGATCGTCCACATCACAGAGAAAGGCAATATTGGCTTTGCCACTTTTTGAAAAGCTATCAATATCACCTGCTCCTTTTCCCCCCACGCCAACACCCGCGACCAAAAGTTTATCACTCGGTGCCAAAAAACCTTTGCCACCGAGCACATGTCGTGGCACAATCATAAAGGATGTAGCGGCAATGGCAGTGGTTTTTAAGAATTTACGGCGACCATTTGCGGCCTCTGGTTTTTTCTCCTCTTGCATGGTGGATTGGGTTTTTAACTCCATACTAAGATACTGCTCTTAAAAGCAATAATTACGCTTGCCGGATACATTATTGGTACTGAGGCAATCTATGCATGGAAAAAATTCCAGTTAATTTGGAGTACCTGGCAGACCTGATGAACGGGGTGTTCGTCGCGGATGGAATCGAGAAAGGCATGAACCAAAGTCATATCCCCCTGCCGAAAATTCCCAGGGCTCTTTTTGAAATACCGCGCTCCTGTTCAGTACGCCGGGGGCTTATTCTTTAAATCGTTCTATCTCCGGGGATAATTGGGTTGAGAAGAGTTTGACGTGTCAGTATGCCTACCGCCTGGGGTGCTAAAAGTGGTGCACCTTAGTTGTCGGTAAACCCGGAAGTTAATTAATATAATTTTCTCGTAATGACTGCTTCTTTCCCCGCAGTATTCTTTCCCGGCAGTATTAAGGTCAACTCATGTGTGGACAAATATTCAGGACAACAACGTACTGACCGTTTCTTTGATCAATAAAATGTTTTCCAGTACACATTATTTTATGACTACAATTTTTGTCTTTTCGCTCGTCTGGATAATTTAACGACGAAATACACAATTCCGATCAAAGCAAGCAATATAAGAATTGAATAGAGCAACAGACTCAAACTAAAGAATTTCAATTCCATAATGCATATATGTGTAATTGCTTTAATATTAGCGGTGTCTTATTAAATTTAGGTTGGCAATGTTGCTCTGTGGAAAAATACAACCAACACTTTACACAAGTTAGAGGTAAGTGACAAGCTTTAAACTGTTCACAATACATAAGACTTAAACGGAACATGAAAAATAAAATTTATTTTGGAAATCAAGGTATAGGGTGCAGGCACCTTTTCCAATAGAAAATTAAAATTAGGGCAGTCGACATCACCGTCTAACATACTATTACCTAAAATCTGGCAAAATGCCGTTTTATTTTTTAGTAATAAGTTGTCTTGTGTCTTCATAACTGTCGTACATGATCTCGGCCTTAATTTGTTTCGATAATACTTTTCGGTCAATCAGAATTTCAACTACCTGGTGTCGGTGAATTCCGCAAGTTAACTTTCCATAAACAGCCTCTAATGGTCTTTTGCATTCTTTGGTGTTATTTGCCTTATAAATATTTATTAAGCCATAAACCATCGCATGAACACCGTCTTCATTGTTACTGTTATTTACAATAGTTGTTAACAATTTGCTGTCACCTTTTTTGTAATTTAAAACCAGTGAGTCTAAATAGTCATAAGGAGCTTTTGTTTCCCCTAATATCTTTATGGCAAACTTGCGAATATCATTGCCTGTAAAATGTTTTAGTGCACCTGCTGCAAATTCAACAAGCCTGTCATTCTTTCTACGCTTACTCTTGGCAATTTCTAAAATCGGAGAATAGTGATAAGGATATTTGATTAAATTAAAAATGCGCAAATACTTTTCCAGCTTTTGTCGGTTTGTTTCTTTTAAGAAATCGTCAGCAAGTTTTTTAATTTCTTTCTTTGATAAAAGTTTTGCTTGAACGGGAGTTAATGCAATTCTTCGTTTTTCATCATTTATTATTTCATTCACAGTGCTATAGCTAAAACCACGAATGCCCTTTATATATTTTTCCTGGCTATCTTCTGTTCTTTTTACGTTGTCAAGATAGATTTTAATAAAGCGATTTTCTTTACTTGCTTTTGCAAGTTCGTGCATGGAATTTATAGACGGATACTGGGTTTGAAAGTCTCGGATAATACTGCCGTCTTGCCAATCGTCAGGATTTTTTTGTAATGCTTTTCCTATTGTTGTTGCAATATATTTCAGCCCATCCAAGCCGTCAAGTTCGATTATTGAGGTATAGCCACACCAGTCAGATCCTGCAATTATCCTTCTAAAGAAGCGTTTGTAAATGGCTTTCTTTGCTTCAATGTCACCATTTGTTGCAAGAATTGTTGCCAGGTCAAAAAGCTGAAGTAATGACCATGTGTCATTTTGTTCAGAGGCGAGTCCCTGAAGGATAGCACTGCGAATCTTTTCTTGCTTTTTGGAAAGTAAAATAAGTTCCGATATATATAAGGCTCTGCTTCCTTCCGATTGTCCATTGTAGGCATAATTTTTTAGCGAAGATTTAATAATGTCGGCTGTAAAATCCAACGTTGGGTTGCTCCCAATAATTAAATGAGCTTCGCCAGTTCCACGTTTGATTGAACTTTTAAATCGTTGTTTGAGTGTTTTGCTATCACACATTTAATGTCGTCTGTTAAAGTTTAAAGTGTTACAAAGAGTCGCAGTTATTGCATTTGTTTTACCAGCTCTTTCAAGTTAACAATATGTTTTTCAGACCTTCGACGGCTCACCATTCGGCTTATAAAATACTGATACAATAATAATGCTGCATAAGCACCAAACCTGATGAAAGGTGATAACGAATGCCATTTATTTAGCATACGGAAGTTCTGAAAGTATGGTAATATCTCGAGTAAAACTATAAATAGTAAAAATGCGATATGTATCCCAATGAGTTTCTGCCTTGTCCTGGTTTCCAATATAACTATTAGCTGTTCAAGATTCGATTTTACCTTTCCGTCCATTCCTTCCATTTTTTTTACAACTGCATAATTGAACCGGGCAAAAATTATTACACTTATGCAGAACAGTATGAAGAACCAGAAGAGGGCACTGCTAAAGATTTTATCAATATTCTCCAGGTTAGCAGCGATAAGTGCAATAGGTAATACAGTCATACCAATTATTTGCTTCTTAAAACACCATTTTAATTCAGCAATAGGTCCATAGCTTTTATTTTGGATTAGTTCCATGATATTTTGATTTTTAAGTTTTTGTATTTTATCTGTTTGTTTCCATTGGTTTTTTAGTTCGTCCAGTTCCATATCAGTCATTTTTTGTTATTTCACGTAATTTTTCTTTTATCCTGTTCATTTTTACACGCAAATTTCCCTGGCCAATTCCTAGTATATCTTCCATCTCTTCATACGCTTTATCTTCCATATACAGCATTACAATTGCTTTTTCTATCTGGTTTAATTGTGCAATTGCTTTGTGCAATACTTTCAATTGCTCTTCTTCCTCCGCGCTTGTATTA
>JBDTEB010000421.1:0-2699 GCA_039922795.1 Chitinophagaceae bacterium | reverse complement strand
GTCCACAACCAGGGCGCACGCGAGGCCCGCCCCGACATGTCCACAACCAGGGCGCACGCGAGGCCCGCCCTTACAAGTCCCCTTACGTACTAAAAACTATAAACTATTAAGGAACAACATCCACTCGCACTCTCAAATTCTGATACCTTTATCCGATGGTAAGACTAAGTGTCAACATCAACAAGTTCGCCACCCTTCGCAACAGCCGTGGTGGAAATAATCCCGATGTAATCAAAGCCGCCATGGACGCGGAAATTTTTGGGGCTGAAGGAGTCACCGTTCACCCCAGGCCCGACGAAAGACACATCCGATATAGTGATGTCAGGGAAATCAAAAAGATCATAACTACTGAGTTTAATATAGAGGGCAACTGCCGGGAACAGAAATTCATCGACCTGGTGCTGGAAGTGAATCCCCACCAGGTTACCCTGGTTCCGGATAACGAAGGACAACTGACCTCCGATCATGGCTGGGACACAATAAAGCACCAGGATTATCTCCGCACCATCGTAGCCGTATTCAAAAAAGCAGGCATCCGAGTTTCGCTCTTTGTCGACCCGGATCCCCAGATGATCAGGGGTGCTGCAGAAGCCGGCACGGACCGGGTTGAACTGTACACAGAAAGCTATGCCCGTCAATACCCAGCTGATCCTGAAAATGCCGTCAAACCATTTATCGCAGCGGCCGAGGTTGCCAGCCACCTTGGTCTTGGCATCAACGCGGGCCACGACCTGGACCTTGAAAATCTCCGATACTTCGCTGAAAAAATTCCCGAATTACAGGAAGTCTCCATCGGTCATGCCTTGATCTCCGACGCCCTGTACCTGGGTTATGAGAACGCGATCCAGCTTTACAGACGACAGTTACTCTTCAACTGAAATGATTTGGCACTTAGGCAGCAAAGCCAACTAAATCAAAAACTTATTGTTATTGTATGATTCGCGCTGGCGGGCAGATGTGGATTTATCGTACATTGAATTGTAACGGACCTCACCGGGTCACGACAAGCAGCATCCATCATCGGATAAACAGGCACCAGATACAGGTGGTTCTTTCGGAAATCAAAAAAACTCGATGGTCAACAGTCGGAGAATAAAATTCTTAGAGAAGACGATGGCCGTTTCAAATAATAAGAAATGAAAGGATATTTATTTTCAAAATTCGATCCCAATCAACAAGGCAAGAGCAAATTCGAACAATTGCTGGATCTTTTCATGCAGCTGCTTACCTATACCAGTGGCGATGTCGGCGAAGCATTGAAATGGCTGAACGAACTGGACAAAGAGTATGAATTCACCGGAGAAGAATACGGTATGGGTGATTTCATAGATGAGCTTAAAGATAAAGGCTATATCGACGACAAGAACCAGGCTGGTGAAATTAAGATAACGCCAAAAACCGAACAGGGCATCAGGAAACGTTCTCTCGAGGAGATCTTTGGGAAGTTGAAAAAAACCAAAACGGGTGACCACAATACGTTCAAGCCCGGTTTAGGAGACGAAATGAATCCTGAGACAAGGCCTTTTCAGTTTGGAGACACGCTGGAACAAATCGATTTCACAGAGTCGATCCGGAATTCGCAGATCAATCGCGGGCTCGAAGGGATGATGCAGGAGGATGATTTGCAAATAAGGGAAACAGATTTCAAATCGCAGACCTCCACCGTTCTGATGATCGACATTTCTCACTCGATGATTCTTTATGGAGAAGACAGAATTACACCGGCAAAAAAAGTTGCCATGGCACTAAGTGAACTTATTACCACCAAATACCCAAAAGACACGATCGATATAGTGGTCTTTGGGAACGATGCCTGGCCCGTGGAAATAAAAGACCTTCCTTATCTGCAGGTTGGCCCCTATCATACCAATACCGTAGCGGGACTTGAAATGGGGATGGACATTTTGCGAAGAAGAAGAAATCCCAATAAGCAGATTTTTATGATAACGGACGGTAAACCAACCTGTCTGAAAATCGGGAAAAGATATTATAAAAACAGTTTTGGTCTCGACAGAAAAATTACCAGCCGTTGTCTCAATCTGGCCGCGCAATGTAAGAAATTGAAAATACCGATCACTACATTCATGATCGCTTCAGACCCTTACCTACAGAGGTTTGTACAGGAATTCACCGAAACAAATAACGGAAAGGCTTTTTTTGCCTCTCTGGATAAATTGGGAAGTTTTATCTTCAAAGATTTTGAAAGTGGAAAAAGAAAAACGCTTTATTAACCCAAGGCCTATATAAACCGGAATATTTGTTTTCGGTCCTCATCCCAAAAAAGCAAACAAGCAATTAAAAAGAACAAATGGATATTAAGCATATTAAAACATTAGGCGATTTAAAAAAATCAGGTTATAAAACGGTTCGTATCAAAGAAGAAATAAGAAGAAACCTGATAAAAAAACTCAATAATAAAGAGCAGACTTTTCCCGGCATTCTGGGATATGAAGATTCTGTTATCCCGGATACCGAACGAGCACTGCTGAGTCGTCACAATATTCTTTTCCTGGGCTTACGGGGACAGGCAAAAACCAGGATGGCCAGGCAGATGATCCAGTTGCTGGATGAATATATTCCCCTTGTAGAGGGCAGTGAGGTGAATGATGACCCTATGGCTCCAATCTCAAAATTTGCCAAAGACCTGATCGCAGAGAAAGGCGATGATACTCCGATCATCTGGATGAACAGGACCGAAC
>JBDTEB010000420.1:0-2536 GCA_039922795.1 Chitinophagaceae bacterium | reverse complement strand
CATCAATATACCCTTTGAAAAATTGTCCGGTAAGTCCTCTTCCGATAAAGACTGTTTTTTCAACATTCTGGGCCGGGCTGTAGGTCACCGCAATTCTTCCGACTACGGTATTATTCAGCATCAGCAGTAAGGAGTCTTTTGTGCGAATCCCTGCAACGTGCACAAAACTGTTCGTGGCATTGGTGTAGGTTCCATACGCTGTAGCACCTTTAAAAGAGAAAAAGAGCCTCCCTAATATGTCGAAGCCCAGTACATACTGGTTTCTACGCTGGAAAATATTTTGATCAACAGGATTGGTCACATTGGGTTTTATCCATGCTTCCACCGTAAATGCCGAGTCTGAAAAAGGTGCGGTAATGCTGTCGAGTTTTAAAAAACTTCCACTGGTGCCGTTGAGATAAATGCTTCTTCCCAACTGTGCCTGGTCGTTGCTTTGCAGCCTTACCGATACATCTTCTACGGCCTGGCCATTTTCATAAGTTACCCGGCCATAAATATTTCCGGTCGGACTTCTAAAACCGATTCCCGTAAGAGTTTCTTTGGAATATACTGGTGTGTTGTTGCATTTAACCACACCAACAACCTGGTAGGTATAATATACGCCCGGTGTACCTTTATTATCATCTGTCTGGTAATCGCTGTTGGTTGATCCGGGAACAGTTGTTAACTGCACATAATTTGTTGAAGGATAAACGGCTCTTTTAACGATGAAATTATCAAACGCACCCTTCGTGCTCCATCTCAGTTCCGTTCTGTCTGGAAAGTACCCTTTTGAAACATCGAGACTTGTCAATGTTCCTATCTCTGTGGGTAAAATAGCTGTCGCAATCTGGATGGGAGCATAGGCCGTAAAGGCTGAAATTGTGGGTGGAACTACCTGGAGGGTATAATTATAACTGTTACAAATAGCGATTTGCTGATCCGTATAGGCTCCTTTGTCAAATTCTGCCTTATTGAGTTTGATTTCACTTTGGGTTTTTGAGCTGTTGTTGATACGCGTAATCACTAAAGTTGCTCCCGGTAACCATGCCGTATTCAGGGGATCCCAGGTTAACAAAGCGGTATTATCGCTTTGCAACACAGCCTTCACTTTGGTGGCGGACAAAGAGGTAAAATTTACCAATACATCAGCCCTTTTTTCAAGCTCCCAGTTAAACCCCGTCCGTGCCCGGGCAACCCTAAAATAAAAATGTGGAAATAACGCGGTGGATACGGAGTAGGTGTACGACGATTTGGTTTTATCGTAGTCAATGCTCAGGTCTTTTGCATCGGTAAAGGCTGCATTATCTGCCACCTGCAATTTGAATTTGTCGTTGAGAAAATTATTGGTGGTAACCGGATCAATGGTCCAGGTAAAATCGACAGTTTGTGTTGCTGGATTATATGTCGCCGAGGCCGATTTGGGTTGTGTAAATGCCGGAACATTTACCAGTGCTGTCTGCGAACTGAACCTGCCTTCGTAAGCGGTTTGTTTGATGTAGTAATTGCTGTCCGTAGCGCTGCTATGCGCAAGAAATGGCGGCGGGTCGAGGGTCAGTGTGTACTCCCTTGAAGCGGCGACCCCGGTGCCGTTGTAAATACTCACTTTACTCAGTCTGTCAACTTCGTTCAGGCTGGTGACAAAGCCGATCTGCGCCATGGCAACGGGCAGATTATTTTCGACAGCAGGCACAAAATTATAATACGCGCCATTATATGATTTCAAACTGATCTGGCTCATTTTTGGAACAGAAATACTTCTTTCGCCTTCAATTTTATCCGAACCATAACCTCCGTTTACCTGCCAATGGCCATTGGTAAGCCTGATTTTGGAGATATTTCTTGTGTTGTTATTGATTCTAAGTTGAAAATTCCAATAGGTTTTTTCCCCATCCCGAATCTCGCTTTGCGAAACATCTGCGTTGTTTTTGGGGCCATTATATGATGGATTAATTACAGTTGCATCATCGGAACCTTTTTTGGAATCAAGATCTATATCGTAGAATTCAGTATAATTTGAGCCGCCATCAATTGAATACTCCAGGTGTCCGTTATCAACGTAGCCATCTTCATTGGCCGGACCGTATTTATTATCATAAACCAATACTTTCAGATATATGACACCTTCGGTGATGTTATAATTCAGCGTCCAATAATCATTCGTGTCTGCCCAGTTCTCGCGGGCAGATTTAGGCGAGAAGCTTATCATGGGCAGCAGCATGATAACGATAAGAAGTAGAAAAAGAGGATGCCGTAATTTCCATCTGAGCTTACCGGCTTTTGGATGTGCAATTTGCTGTGTGGCATTGCAAACAAAGGATTTGTAAAGGTCTTGCTGGTTCATGGCGGTTGCTTTTCCGATAAATTAATCACCCCTGACCAAATCTGAATGAGCAGAAAAGTGCAGGAGTTTGCCGGTTTATATTACCGGCAGACTAAAGTAGAGGTAAGCGCAGCCTGCGTTCATGTTTTGTATGTGAACGACCGGAATTTGTATGTGAGGAGTATACCAGTCAGCCTAAAGTAGGATTGACCCGGTGCCATATCATCCCTCATC